>CANQLK010000062.1 GCA_947624665.1 Candidatus Gastranaerophilales bacterium | reverse complement strand
CTTCTTGAAATGCTTTTAATGTCTGCATTCTGTCAGCACCGAGAGCAACTGATGCTACATAAACATATCCGTATGACATGCTCATTAAGCCCATGTTCTTCTTATAAGTTCTCTTACCGCCTGTAGCAAACTTAGCAACAGCACCCGTAGGAGTTGACTTGGAAGCCTGACCTCCCGTATTTGAATATACTTCGGTATCTAATACAAGTACATTAACATTTTTATTTTGAGCAAGAACGTGGTCGATACCGCCGTATCCGATATCATTTGCCCATCCGTCTCCGCCTATTATCCATATTGATTTATCGGTAAAGTAATCTTGCAATTCTCTTACCTTCGCTAAATCATTGCAAGGAGCATCAGCATATTTTGCAAGAAGTTCTTTTGCTTTATTTTGTGCTTCTACTGCTTCTTCTGTCTTTGAATTATCAAAATGTGCCAGTGCATTTTGCAGAGCTTCTTTTAAATCAGCAGGTGTCTTTTCATTTTCAAGAACTTTTTCAACATAAGTTTTTAAAGTATCTCTGTTTTGGTCAACTGCAAGTCTCATACCAAAGCCGAATTCGGCATTATCTTCAAATAATGAATTTGCCCATGCCGGCCCTCGTCCTGCTTTATTCTTTGTATATGGAATAGTCGGGAATGTACCTGAATATATGGAAGAACATCCTGTTGCATTGGCTACAATCGCATTTTCACCGAATAATTGAGAAACCAATTTAACATAAGGTGTTTCACCACAGCCTGCACAGGCTCCCGAGAATTCAAATAACGGAGTTCTTAACATTGCTCCCTTTATTGTCTTGGTTGTATTTCTCCCAAGAACATTATCAGGAAGTTCGTCAAAGAATTTTTCGTTTACTAATTCGCAAGCATCAACTTCATTTTCAATAGTCGACCAAGTTAAAGCTTGTTTTTCTTTAGGCATTTTCATTGTAGGACATTGGTCTAAGCATACTCCGCAGCCCGTACAATCCATACAATAAACCTGAACTTTAAACTTCTCGCCGTTAGCTGCAGGTTTTGCATCAATTGTCTTGAATGTATCAGGAGCGCTTGCCAATTTGTCAGCTTCAACTAATTTAGTTCTTATTGCTGCATGCGGACATGCGGAAGCACAAACTCCGCATTGTAAACAATTTTCACTAATCCATTTCGGAACTCTCGGTGCGATACCACGTTTTTCCAAACGAGCTGTTCCTGTCGGGATAACACCGTCGGGACTCATTGCCGAAACAGGTATATCATCACCTTTTTGTCTCATTGAAGGTTCAATGATTTTCTTAGCAAATTCATCAGCATTATCAGGAATCATCTTAACGTCATCTGCTGCGCATACACCGTCTAAAGATGAAGGAATAACAACTTCTTCTGTTGCGTTGACTGCTGCATCAATTAATGCCAAGTTCATATTTACAACATCGTCGCCTTTTTTCTTAAAGGTTTTGATTGTCATTTCTCTCATACCTTCAAGAGCTTGTTCAAACGGAATAATGCCTGAAACTTTGAAGTAAGCAACCATCATAACCGTGTTAGCGCCCTTGCCTCTTAAGCCGGGTTGTTCTTTGATAAGTTTTTCGGCATCTACGTTGTAGAACTTAACTTTCTTATCAATAATTGTCTTTTGCATATCTCTTGTTAAGTGAGAGAATGCTTCTTCCTTTGTATAAGGGCTGTTAAGTAAGAAAGTTGCACCTTCTTTTATACCTTTTAACATATCATATCTGCCAATATATGAATGAGCAGAACAAGAAACAAAGTCAGGTGCCGTAATTAAATATGTTGATTTAATCGGTTTGTCACCAAATCTTAAGTGAGAAACGGTAACGCCGAATGATTTTTTAGAGTCATAAGCAAAGTATGCTTGTGCATCTTTGTTTGTATACTGACCGATAATTTTAATAGAGTTTTTGTTAGCACCAACGGTACCATCTGAACCCAAGCCCCAGAACATACAGTTTGTAGTGCCTTCAGGTTCGGTTACAATATGTTCTTCAATTTTTAAGCTCTTATTTGTAACATCATCTTCAATACCAACCGTAAATCCGTGAAAGCCGTTATTTTCCGCATGTTTGTATATAGCAAATACCATTGAAGGAGTAAATTCTTTTGAAGATAAACCGTATCTTCCGCCGATTACTCTGATATCTTTATTTTCTAATGCTGCAACAACATCCAAATATAAGGGTTCACCGATTGAGCCGGGTTCTTTTGTTCTGTCAAGAACGCTTATACGTTTAACCGTCTTAGGAAGTACAGCATTAAAGCGTTTAACATCAAAAGGTCTGTACAGTCTTACTTTAACAAGACCGTATTTCTTACCTCTTTTTGCGTTCAAGTATTCGATTGTTTCTTCAATGGTTTCACAGCCTGAACCTATAGCAACGATAACATCCGTAGCATCGGGAGCTCCGACATAATCAAACGGATGATATTGTCTTCCCGTTACTGCTGCTACTTTGTCCATATATTCCTGTACAATATCCGGAACTGCATTATAGTATTTGTTAACCGTTTCACGGCCTTGGAAGTATACATCGGTATTTTGTGCTCCGACTTTACAAACAGGTGCTTCCGGTCTTAATGCTCTTTGTCTGAATTCTTCTATGTATTTAGGTTCAACTAATTTAGCAATATCTTCATAAGAAATTTCTTCAATTTTATGAATTTCATGAGAAGTTCTGAACCCGTCAAAGAACTGAAGGAAAGGAACTTTTGCTTTATATGTTGCCAAATGAGCAACTAAAGCCAAATCCATTTCTTCCTGAACTGAGTTTGCCGCTAACATAGCATAACCTGTGTTACGACAGCCCATAACGTCTGTATGGTCGCCGAAGATAGCTAATGATTGAGCAGCTAAAGCTCTTGCCGATACGTGAATTACGTGAGGCAGCATTTCTCCTGCCGCTTTGTGCATAACAGGAATCATTAACAATAATCCTTGTGATGCTGTATAGGTTGAAGTTAAAGCACCTGCTGCAAGTGAACCGTGTACGGCACCTGCTGCACCTGCTTCAGATTGCATTTCTGCAACTCTTACTTCTTTTCCCCAGATGTTTTTTTTGTGTTGTGATGCCCATTCATCAACCCATTCTCCCATTGTTGAAGAAGGTGTGATGGGGTAGATTGCGGATACTTCGCTTAATGCATACGCAATATGTGCGGCAGCGTAGTTCCCGTCAACCGTAATTGTTTTCTTTGTCATTCTATGACCTCCATGCTCTCCTAGTTCTGCATTATTTTAATTTCTTTATATTAAAAATTTAACCCAAATATGCCTAAATTACAAACAATATTTTAACTTCCTATTATAAATTTTTACGCAAATTAAAACAGGCTTTTTCTCTCTATATAAGCCTTTTACTTCTTTTTTCTATTAAGTATTTCTAAAGTGCTATTTTAAATATTGCCTTTTTGACATGCTCGCTTTTATTTGTGCGTAATGCAGGCATGTGAGCATCCTGAGGGAAGAATATTAAAAACATTTCATTTGTTGCCAAAAGCTTATCCGTTTCGCCGTTTAAAAATACCACGTCTTTTTCTTCATTGTATTTCTCGGCTTGAGTTGTGTTATCTATATTTGTATAGCCCATGTATTCTTTTCCCATTGCCAAAACTTGGATATCAATGTATTTCCTGTGTGCTTCAAGCTTTTGATAGGGCTTTGTTTCATATTCCTGCAAATTAAAAAATACTTCATTTCCTCTTAATTCATGCCTGCCGCAATCAAGTTCAGCCAAATTGTTATTTTTTAGAAAATCGAAAACCAATTTAAAATCTTTATGCAGACATAAATACTTGTCCGAATTTGTTAATTTATCAATAATCATGAGTATATCCTCCATTTTTTAAATATTAACATAAAAATTTACATCTGTTAAAGAAAGGGCAATTATTTTAAGCAAAAAAACTTTATTAATATATAGGAAAAATAGAAAAGTACAATTGGGCTAGGGGAGTTTATGAACGAAGAACAATTAGCGGAAGTGTTAGGGACAATTAATGAGCCTGTCAGAAACGCTTATATTGCAAGAAACAGAATGCAATTGGAAGAAATTCAAAGAATTATAAGAATTTTTAATATTAACAGAGAACAAAAAAATAAGCACAAAATGCTTGCCATAAAAAATTTAGCGACAATGAAAGTTGTATACAGTAATAACTAATATATAAAAGCAGGATGATATGCCTGAGGGTAGGTATACTCTCGGGTAAATCCTGCTGATTCATACATTTTATACGCAGATATATTATCCGCATCACAGCTGGCATTAATTTCGGTCAATAATAATTTTTTTGCTTCGAGTTGATTTTTTAAATCTTGGAGTAATGAATTAATCAAAATTTTGCTTAAACCTTTATTTCTATGCTTTTTCATAATTGCGGCGATTGGGATATTTGCTATTTTGTCATTTGTGAGGTTAGCGAAGCAAAATCCCACAGGTTTGTGTTTATACAATAATGTCTTTGTTATTTCGGGCAAAAAGGTACCGTAAATATTCTGAATTATCTTTTCAAGAATATCTTTACAGCCGTTAACCGAGGTAAATCTTGTATCGAACAATGCATCCGATGAGTCTTTAAATGAATTACGGATAATTTCGGCGGCATCTTTAAAATACTTATTATCCCAGTTCGTAATTGAATAATCATCGGGAATTTGAATAGTTTGAAATTGTCTCATTAATATTTCTTCGGATTTAATTCCCATTACTGCGGTGTTTACTATTTTAAACCCGAAATTTTGAATATCATCGCTGAATGGAGCTTGTTTACCCAACATCGGGTATGTTACAACCCGTTCTTTCATAATGTGTTTATTGATTTCCAAAAATTTATCCAACAGAACTTTTCTTTTTGCATTGAGATTTTCATTCCCTATGCAATGAATTATGTTAAGCTCTATTGATTCCGAAATCAAAGTAGTATATGCAAGAAACCCCGTTGGAATGTTATCTTCGAACAGAATAAGGCAGTTTAACAAACCGTTTTCAATACTTTTTATAAAATTGTCATAAGAAAGAGGCTGCAATTCAAAGTTATAATCGTTTTTTGCATTTGCTTTAAAATCATTATAAACACCTGAAAATATTGTATAATAATTTGAATTATATGATTCTGCTTTGTATATTGTTAAATTAGCCATAAAATATCTCTACAAGTCAATTAAGTGTTCCATTTTATCAATTTTGGTATGAATATATTTTTCATTAAATTGGTTAATAGGAGTTTTGAGTGCAACTCTTTCTGTTATTTCAAGCCCGTAACCTTTAAGTGCTACAATTTTTGTGGGGTTATTGGTTATGAGTTTAATTTTTGTATACCCTAAATCCCTTAAAATTTGAGCACCGATACCGTAATTTCTAAGGTCGGGAAGAAATCCGAGCGATATGTTTGCCTGAACGGTATCTTGACCTTTTTCCTGAAGTGCATAGGCTTTAATTTTATTAACAAGGCCTATTCCTCTGCCTTCATGACCTCTTATATATACAAGAGCGCCTTTTCCGTATTCATCAATAGTTCTTAGTGCCGTTTCAAGCTGATTTTGGCAGTCACATCTTTTTGAATGGAAGATATCACCCGTTAAGCATTCGGAATGAACTCTAACCATAGGAATTTTATCCGAACCGTCATCTTTAACTATTGCAACTTGGTCATTACCGCCCAGTTGATTGATATACCCGTATATTTTAAAATCACCGAAGTCAGAGGGCAGATTAGCCGCTGCTTCACGCTTCATAAACATTTCTTTTTGAAGTCTGTATTCAATAAGCTGCGCAACCGTAATAAATTTGAGATTATGTTTTTTTGAAAACATAACAAGGTCATCTCTTCTTGCCATAGTGCCGTTTTCATTTACTATTTCGCAAATAACGGCAGACGGCATAAGTCCTGACAGTCTTGCCAAGTCAACGGAAGCTTCAGTATGTCCTACTCTTTCCAATACTCCGCCTTTTCTTGCTATCAAAGGGAATATATGTCCCGGTCTTGATAAATCGGAAGGGATTGCATCGGGTGCGGAAGCAACCTCTATTGTCTTTGCACGGTCGTACGCACTTACGCCCGTAGTAACTCCGTATTTCTTATCCGCATCAATGCTTTGAGTAAATGCCGTTCCCTTTGGGTCAGTACTGTGACTTACCATTTCGGACAGTCCTAATTTTTCTGCTTTCTCTCTTGTTAATGCAAGGCATACAACTCCTTTACATTGTGATATTAAAAAATTTATTATTTCAGGGGTCGCAAATTGGGCAGGAACTATTACATCGCCTTCGTTTTCCCTATCCTCATCGTCTGCTACTATTATCGGCTTTCCTTGTTTAAAATCTTCTATTGCTTCTTCTATAGTATTAAATTTTATTTCGGACATCTTACACAAATCCATTCTCAGCTAAGAAATTATAATCAATCTTACTTATATTATCTTTTGAACCAAAAATTTTTTCAACATATTTGGCAAATAAGTCCGTTTCAATGTTAACATAATCACCTTTTTTAAGTTTGGAAATATTAACTTCTTTTAATGTAAGGGGAATAAGTTCCACTGAAAATATATTGTTTTCAACGGAAGCTACGGTTAAACTTACTCCGTTAATCGCAACAGAGCCTTTATATATTATATATTTTGTGAAGTTATCGGGGAGTTTAAAGAAAAATCTTTTTGAAAAACCTTCATCTCTATATTCAATAAATTCGGCGGTGCAATCGACGTGACCCGAAACAATATGTCCGTCAATCCTTTTATTAAGCGTTAATGCTCTTTCCAAATTAACATAGTCGTTAACTTTTATATCCTTATAATTAGTTACATTTAATGTTTCATTAGAGGCTTGAACGGTTATATAGTCATCGCCGTAATCAATTACTGTTTGACAGGCTCCGTTTATACATATACTTGAGCCTATTTTGACATCAGATAATATTTTTTTGCAGGAAACTGTTATTTCCATTCCTTCTGAGGAAATCCCGCATTGTTTTATTCTGCCCTGCTCTTCAATTAATCCCGTAAACATATTTTAAGTTTAACACAAAATTTATACCCGCAGTTTAAACTTTGAATTATTATTACAATATTTATAAAAAAACTATTGTAAACACAAAAGAAACATAATAAAATATTAATGTACAGTTTCAAGGAGTTCTAATGGCAGTAGCGTATTTGTGTTTAGGTTCTAATATAGGTGATAAGGTAGGCAATGTACAACGAGCAGTTAAAATGCTTACATTATCGGGCATGGTTACGGTTGTGAGAACTTCCGCATTATACGAAACGGAGCCTTGGGGCAATAAGAATTTGGATTGGTTTGTTAACGGTGTTATAGAAGTTAAAACGAAACTGTCGCCCAGAGAACTGTTGGAATTATGTAAAAATACCGAAATGCAGATGGGCAGAACTCATTCTGATTCTAACAATTATGAAGCAAGAAATATTGATATAGATATTTTGTTCTACGGTGATTTAACTATAGATGAACCGGATTTGCAGATTCCCCATAAACATCTGCACGAAAGAGCTTTTGCTTTAGTTCCTTTGCTGGAATTAATTCCTGACTACGAACATCCTAAATACAAAAAGTCACTGCTTCAATTACATGAAGATTTAGAAACATTAGACGACGTATTTTTATATGGAACAAGAGTTGACATATAAAAAAGTCGGAATAATAGGCTGCGGAGCTTCGGGCGGTTTCGCTTCCGTTCTGCTTTCAAAAAATCCTTATATTAATGTTTTTGCGTTTGACGTAAATAATCCTTTTTCCACATTGCTTCCGACAGGCGGAGGAAGATGCAATCTTTCTTATGATGAGGATGATATAAGTGAATTTGTTAAAAATTATCCCAGAGGTTCTAAATTTCTACTTTCGGTATTCTCAAAGTTTGACAAAGAAAAAACAATAAATCTTTTTAATGACTTATCAATAAAAACTTATGTTCAAGAGGACAAGCGTATTTTCCCCGTATCTGACAGTTCAAAACAGCTTATAAATGAATTAAATAAACACTTAAAAACAAATAACTTTAAACATATAAAACAAAATGTGTCAGAAATAGAAAAAAAAGACGGCAGATTTATCGTAAAGACCTCGGACAACGAATTTGAATTTGAATATTTAATTATATCAACGGGCGGAAAAGGCAGGGGGCTTGAATTTGCAAGAAAATTAGGGCATAATATCATATCCCCCGTGCCTTCTTTATGTGCTTTGGATATTAAAGAAAAATATTTATACAATCTTTCGGGGCTTTCATTTAAAAATGTTGAGATAAAAATTAATAATAAAAAATATCCGATTTGTACGGGGGACGTGTTATTTACTCATAATTCCGTATCGGGACCTTGTATTTTCAAAGTGTCTGCTCTATGTGCTTTTGACGATTTTAATGAACAAAATCCTCTGGAATTGAATTTAAGATTAACGGATTTTACTTATGAAGAAATTGAAAAAATAATCAAAACGAACTCAAAAAAGACGATAAAAAATGTATTTTCAAAAACGGCGCCCGAAAGTTATATAAATGAAATTATAAAAATCAATAATATAGACGGCGAAAAACAAACCGCCCAAATGAACAGGAAAGAAAAAGAGATAATGATAAAATCCGTAACTGAATTAAAAATTCATGCCGTATCAAGAAAAAAAGGCAGTGAAATTGTTAGTGCGGGCGGAATTGATTTAAACGAAATCAACCCCAAAACAATGGAATCAAAACTTGTAAAAGGTCTTTATTTTATCGGAGAAATACTTAATATAGACGGATATACGGGCGGATTTAACCTTCAAAATTGTTGGTCTACGGCTTATAACGCTTACTATGCAGTTAGTTCATAGAAAAAATTATTCTTCTTTTCAGTATTTTGAACAATACTGATTTTACTTACCGTTTAATAATATTTTAGATACTCTTTAGTGATTTTGCTTTGCTAAAATTAATTTCCGCTTCATTATCTTTGTTTAACAATTTTTCAATAGCACCAAGCATGTAATATAAATGCGGATTGGTTGAATTTAAACTGATAGCGAATTTATAATCATCTTTTGCACTTTCCAAATTTTTCTTTTCAAATTTCAAAAAGCCTCTTTGAGAAAACAGTTTATAATCTTTATTGTTACAGTTAATAGCGCCTGTATAGTCGTTAATTGCACCTTGTAAATCTCCTAAAAGATATTTTATTTCCGCTCTTGCAATGTAGTATTCGGAATTTTTGACATTAAGTTTTATTGCCATATCATAAGCTTCTATGGCAAAATCGTATTCTTTAATTTTTCTGCAGACCTCGGCTTTTAAAGCAAACAGCTCAGCTTTATTAGGAAATTTAGCTATAGCTTTACAGTAAAAGTCCAGTGCATTATGAAAAGATTTGTTTTTTCTGTTTATACGGGCAATCGCTTTATATGTTTTGAGTGAATTCGGCATAAGAAACAGTGCAAGAAACATATATGTCTGCGCTTTAGGATATTGTCCCAGATTCTCTTTGGATATACCCTTATTGTACATTGAATGAAATAATATAAATCTTTTTATAAAGCTGAAATCAAATAAAAGCAAAATACACCTCAATTGTTAAGACTGTGAATAGGGGCGGGAATTCTTCCTCCACGATTAACAA
>CANQLK010000061.1 GCA_947624665.1 Candidatus Gastranaerophilales bacterium | reverse complement strand
TAAAGATGAATGGGTTAACGTTAGAATCTATGCCGTTACTTCTTTAGGAAAATTGAATGACACAAAAGCAGTTCCCGCTTTAATAGAAGTAATGAAAAACGAAAAAGAAAACGAATTGGTTAGAGCCGGAGCTGCAGCAGCTCTAGGTGTACTTCGTGACCAAAGAGCTTTATTACCTTTAAGAGAATTAATTGTTAAAGCTCAAGAATTAGGTGAACTCGAAGATACAGCTTTAAAATCATTTAAAAAGATTATGGCTGCCAATTGGAAACCGGTTAATGATTCTCAAGCTAAAAAAATTAACGCATAGTTATAATTTATATTATTAAGACAAATAGCTCCAAATTCAATTTGGAGCTATTTTTTTGTTAATTTCAGACAAAATGAAATTAATAAATAAAGCTATTAAGCTTTGACATTACCTTATTTTTTATTTAAAGTAAATAATGATAGGGGTATTTTGGGATGAGAATAAGAGCTGAAAATCTTGTAAAAATATATAATGACAGAACAGTCGTAAATGACATTTCCATAGAAGTTAATAAAGGAGAAGTTGTCGGGTTATTAGGGCCTAATGGAGCCGGTAAAACCACAACTTTTTACATGGTAGTAGGGTTAATCAGACCCAATTCGGGTAAAATTTTTATTGATGATACAGATTTAACCTCAATGACAATGGATAAAAGAGCTAAACAGGGAATCGGCTACCTGCCTCAAGAAGCTTCAATATTCAGAAAACTTACCGTTGAGGACAACATAAAACTTGTTTTGGAACTCAATGAAAAACTTAATGCCAATCAAAGAAAAGAAAAATTGGAAGAATTGCTTGAAGAATTCAGCATAAAAAGACTTAGAGATACTTTAGCAGTATCTCTGTCTGGCGGAGAAAGAAGAAGAGTTGAAATTGCAAGAGCTCTTGCCGCAAGTCCCGAATTCATTCTTCTTGATGAACCATTTGCAGGTATTGACCCCATCGCAATCAATGAAATTAAAGAAAATATCAAATTGCTTTCAAATAAAGGACTTGGAGTATTAATCACCGACCATAATCCGAAAGCTACTCTTTCCATTACGGATAGAGCATACGTTATTTTTGACGGACAAATTGCAATTTCGGGAACAAAAGAAGAAATAGCAAATGACGATATTGCTAAACAATTCTACTTAGGAAAGGATTTCTCTCTTTAATGAAAATTAAACTGTTGGATAAATATATTTTTTCTCAGGTTTTTGTCACCGCTTTTGCGTGCATTTTCATTTTTATGATTATTTGGATAATGCCCGAAACATTTTTGAAAATCGTGCAAAGAACAATTAACGGTACTTATACCATTGAAACAGCTGCTAAAATATTAGCCTTTGAACTTCCAAAAGTATTAAATATCGCAATCCCTGTCGGAATTCTTTTAGGTGCATTGTTCTCGTTCGACAAACTCAGCAAAGACTTCGAAATTACAGTCATGAGAGGTTCGGGGTTCCCGTTTTTCAGAATTATATCTTCGGTTATAATTTTGAGCATATTTGCCTGCATATTAACCTTTATTGTCGGTTCTTTCTTATTACCTTATTCCGCTTGCAGAATAAATGAAATAAAAAACGAAATAAAAAACGAAGGTTATACTTCTCAGTTTGTTTTGCCCGTCAAACTTGAAAACGGCGCCATGGATAAAATACTTATTGTTCCGAGCTTTAACGATAAATATATTAAAGACGTAATAATTCTGAATTTCTACAAACACGAACAGGAAAAAGGTTCCAGCCTGCTTTCAAGCATAGTAATCTCAGATTACATTAAATATAATAATGAAAGCTGGGTAATTAATTCGGCAAAAAAATATATTATCTCTGAAGAAGGTATCTTTAAAGATATTCAAAATATAGAAAATGTTGAAATTCTTAGCGGAGAATCTGCCGTTGATTCTTATAAGCTTATGAAATATTCGGTTCATAGAGATAGAGAATTAACAAATAAACAAATCTCAGAATATATTTATCTGCTGAAAAAATATAAAATGGATGACGAATATCGATATATGCTAAATAAATATATTCAAAGGTATACTCATTCCCTTTTGTGTATAATTTTCGGAATACTCGGTTGTATTCTGGGATTTTCTAAGCCAAGAGAACAAAAATTTGTAGGAATGCTAATCGCAGTCGGTGTAATTTTTTGTTACTATATTACACTTCCGTTTTTTGACTTGCTTGCGGAAAAAGATATTTTACCGCCATTCATTGCAACAATTATTATTCCGGCTCTTCTTATCGGATTAATTATTTTTCTAAAAAAAGCAAAGGATTTATAATGAAAAAATTTTTACTAACTATAATAATAACAATGTTAACATTTTTCTCTTGTTTAACAGCAGAGGCTTCATATAAAATTATGCAAGATCCTCAGGGCATTTACATAATAGAAATAAACCACTCGGGTAAATATAATTTAAGACCCTTAGTTGTTAACGAACTCGAAACAAATAACAGTGTATATGAAAGAATTAAACCCAAATTTGTTTTAAATGCGGGATTCTTTGATCCAAAAAATCAAAAAACCGTATCTTATATTACTATAGACGGACAAATATCATTAAATCCTCAGAATAACGAAAATTTAATGCAAAATACCGCTCTTAAACCTTATTTGGATAAAATTCTAAACAGAAGCGAATTCAGAATTCTTGAAGATAAAAACGGCAAGTTGACTTATGATATTGCTCCGCATAATGCCGAAATACAGGAAGGTTTAAAAATAAAACACGCTATACAGGCAGGCCCCATGCTTTTTCCCGAGTTAAGGTTGGAAGATGAATTTTTTATCCTTGTCAGAGATGGCAAAATCATCAGTGAATCAGCATCTGCTCTTCACAGATATGCCAGAACAGCTATCGGTATCAGACAAAATAAAGTTTATATCTTCATTGTTACTTCGGAAGAAGGCATGACACTCGAAGAACTTTCTGATTTTACAAGGAAATGGGGAATGGAAAAGTCCATGGCTTTTGATGGCGGAGGTTCTACCTCTTTCGATTCGGAAGAACTCCATATTACTTCAGAAGAAGAAAATCAGGGACGTAAATTAAAATCATTTCTAATTTATAAATAAAATTATTTTTTTAAATAATCACAAACAGCTATAAGTCCTAATTTGTAGCTGTCAGTACCAAATCCCGTTATCTGTCCTATGCAGGCAGGCGCAGTTAGTGATGTTTTTCTGAATTCTTCTCTTTTGTGTATATTTGAAATATGAACTTCAACAGTAGGTATTTGAACGGCGAGGATAGCATCTCTTATAGCAACACTTGTATGAGTATATCCTGCGGGGTTCATGACAATTCCGTCATAAACTGACTTTGCTTCCTGAATTTTATTTATTAATTCACCTTCAATATTTGATTGGTAAAAGTCAACAGAAACTCCTAATTTAGAGGCTTCGTCTTTTAAAAAAGCTTCTATATCAGTTAGTGACAAATTTCCATACTTATCAGGTTCTCTTGTTCCGAGTAAATTTATATTCGGGCCGTTTAAAATTAATATTTTCATAATAAAACTCTCATCTTTTCAATAATGTTTTTTACTTCCGTCCTTACTTTTTCATCTTCGTTCAAGATATCTTGAATAGAAGGATTAGTAACGGGAACATAATTATCACACATATATTTTGTAATTTTATAAATATCAAGGAAGGCTATTTTTTTATTTAAGAAAGCAAAAACAGCTTCTTCATTTGCCGCATTCAAACATACAGTATAAGTTCCGCCCTTTTTCCCCATTTCAATTGCCAAATTCAGTGACGGGAATTTTTCGAAATCAGGCTCATAAAATTCTAATTTAGAAGCTTTTATGAAATCAAAACTTTCTGTTTCAATTCCAATACATCGTTGAGGATATGTAAGAGCATATTGTATCGGAATATGCATACTTGGAATACCCAATTGCGCAATAATGCTTCCGTCATCAAACTCTACTGCACTATGCATATAACTTTGAGGATGGATTACAACTTTAATATCTTCATATTTAAAATTGAATAAATGGTGTGCCTCAATAATTTCCAAACCCTTATTCATTAAAGTAGCGGAATCTACCGTAATTTTTTTACCCATTTTCCATCTGGGATGAGATAATGCCTCGTCAAGGTTTGCATTTTTCATTTCTTCATAAGAAGAATTTCTAAAAGGGCCACCCGAAGCGGTAATGATTAAATGTTTAACATTTTTTTCATTATTTATACATTGAAAAATTGCACTGTGTTCACTGTCAACGGGAAGAATTTTAACATTATGCTCTTTAGCCGATTTCATTACGATATCGCCTGCCATAACAAGCGTTTCTTTATTTGCCAATGCTATGTCTTTATTGTTTTGTATAGCTGTTATGGTTGGTATGAGTCCTATTTTCCCCGACACTGCAATTAAAAATAAATCAACCATAGGCAATTCGGCAAGTTTTTTTAATCCTTCTTCACCGTAAAATACATACAAAGAAGGAAATTGTTTTTGCAGCTTATCAGCATCTTCTTTATTTTTTACCGATACAAACATTGGATTATATTTTAATATTTGTTTTGTAAACAATTCAATATTGCTGCCTGCACTAAGTGCAACAATTTCAAACCCGTTTTTGATATTATCCGTAACTTCAAGCGCCTGTGTACCTATTGAACCTGTAGAACCGAGTATCGCTATTCTTTTAACCTTATTAAACTCTGCCATATATATCTTCCAGTCTGACTATATCATTTTCATCAAGAATATCACCCTGTTGGATTTCAAAAACAACAAGCTGTTCATTTCCCGGGTTTTGCAATGAATGAATTTCTTCAACATCAATATCAATACTTTCGCCCGATTTAAGATTTATCAGTTCTTCACCTTTTAAGACAACAGCATCACCTTCTAAAATAATCCAATGTTCGCTTCTGTAATGATGTTTTTGCACACTGAGCTTTGCTTTGGGATTGACAGTGATACACTTTGTAAGAAACCCGTTTCCGTTTTCCATTACGGTATAATATCCCCAAGGTCTGTATACTGTTTTATGTATCACTTTCTTTGAAGAATTTTTTCCGTTTAATTTTTTGTATATTTTTTTAATATCATTTATGTTTTTACTGTCGCTGACAAGAACCGCATCTTCCGTTTCAACAACAAATGCATCTTTCAATCCCATTGTTGCAGTGAGCTTCGAAGTTGAATATACAAAAGTATTCGAAGAATCTATATCCAAAGTATTTCCAATAAAACAATTTCCGTTTTCATCTTTATTTGAAACATCATATATTACTTTCCAAGAGCCTACATCCTTCCATATAGAATTTAACGGGATACAAACAAGCTTCTTTGTTTTTTCCATAACGGCATAGTCTATGGAAATATTTTCCATTTTATCATACACATTTAACGGCAATGAAGGAATATTAGAGGTAACAATATTATTTTCCAATAATTTATCTATTTCGGGGGAGTATTTTTTAAGTTCTTCAAAGTATGTAGAAGCAGAAAACATGTAAATCCCGGAATTCATATAAAATTTTCCGGTTAATTCCTTTAATTTTTCTTTATTATCAGGTTTTTCGAGAAATTTAAAAACCTTTTGAGCCAGCGGTTCAATATCAGAAACTTTTTGATTTTTTCTGATTTTCATATAACCTAAATTAGGATTAATTTTTTCCGTTTTAGTACCGAACGCAACAATATAACCTTCTTGAGCAAGTTTTATACCTTTTGATAAAATATCTGAGAATTGAATTCGGTCTGTAATCATTTGGTCTGAAGGAACACAAATTATAATAGGTGAATTTATATTATTATTGTTCATTTCTTTAATATACTTAACGCCTAATGAAATACAAGGTGCGGTATTTTTACCTATGGGTTCCGATAAAACGGTATAGCTCCTTTTTCTGCAAAACTTGTCCTGCAATGTTTTTAACTGTTCTTTTATTGAAGAAACATGTTTTATATTTGTAACTGGTATAATATTTTTGTCATCAATAAAAGTTGCGACATTCAAAAAAGTTTTTTGGAAAAGCGTATAATCTCCGTTATCCAATTTAAACATTTGTTTAGGAAACATTTCTCTGGAAACAGGCCACAACCTGCTGCCTGAGCCTCCTGCCATAATTAAACAATATACAATGCTCATATAATTCCCCTATTAATAAAGATTATACAATAAACCCGTAAATAATAAAATTATTAACTTCTTTTCTTATTTATATTTGAATCGTATAATTTAGATTATGAAAGACTATAAAACAATAATATCGATGATGTCAGGTACCTCTGCGGATTCTATAGATGCATGCCTGCTTAAAATATATAAAGACAACAGTTTTGAAATAATTAACAATTACTCTTATGAATACACCCCCGAGATAAGAGAGCGAATATTAAATCTGGCGAATAACGAAGCAGATGTTAAAGAAGTATGCAGAATGAATTTTGTAATAGGGGATTTATTTGCGAATGCTGCAAATATTCTGATAGAATTAAGCGGATATAAAAATAAAGATATAGATTTTATATCATCACACGGGCAGACGATATGTCATATTCCGAAAGAAGAAGATATAGCAGGAATCAGGACACGAAGCACTCTTCAAATAGGAGATATATCAGTAATATCGTATAAGACAGGTATATTAACAGTAGGGGATTTCAGAACAAAAGACATGGCAGCAAGCGGTCAAGGGGCACCGTTAGTATCGTTTGCGGATAAAATACTTTTTGGAACCGACGTTAACAGACTGATACAAAATATCGGGGGGATATCAAATGTCACGATACTATCAAAAGACTGTGGCATGTTTGCATTTGACAACGGGCCTGGGAATATGCTTATTGACTATTTCGTAAACAAACTGTTTAACGAGAAATATGACAAAAACGGAGAAATAGCAGCAAAAGGGAATATAGATAACAAATGGTTAAACGAACTGTTAAAAGAGCCGTATTATTCCGTTCCTCCTCCGAAAACTACGGGCAGAGAACTGTACAATAACGAATATGCGGAAAAAATATTTAATACCGCACCAAAAGATAAATACTCTGTTATATCGACGATAACAGCATTAACAGCAAAAGTTATAACTGATTCATATAAGAATTTTATATTTCCAAAAACTGAAATAGAAGAAATCGTAATAGGCGGTGGCGGTGCTTATAATATTACGCTTATAAATTATATACAAAAGTTAATACCTGATATCAAAGTGAAAACTCACGAAGATTTCGGTATTCCGAATAAACTGAAAGAAGCAATTGCTTTTGCGTATCTTGGCTATTACACATTAAATAAGCAACCTAACAATATTCCTTCTTGTACGGGTGCTATTTCTCCCGTTATAATGGGGAAAATAGCATATTAATTTTAACATTCAAAATTTATCGAAAAATGTTCTTTAGTGCCGTTTAAAACAGAATCAAATTTTTCTGAAGGAATAAAAGTTTCTCCGTGCTTATCTTCAGTAAAGTTTATTTTTTCAAGCACAGGGCGTTCATCTAATGTATATGCGGCAAAAACATTTTTATCATACCTGTCGGAAGCCGTTTTAACAATATAACCGATTAATGGTACTACAGGATTAGAATAATTTCTGTTTTCGCCTAATGATTTAATTAAGGTATACTGACCTTCATGTTGAGGAGTAATTCTGTATCTATGCTGAGTTTGCGCACAAGAAATTACTTCACCGTTATCATCATTACACAATACAAAATAATCGCTGTTAGATTTACCGCTTTTGTTATCACGTAAAATATCCTTACCAATTGCAGCAGTATTCTTACTGAAAAAGACATCTCTGACATCCGATGAATCATTACTGTCAAGCTTATATAAAGTTGCAGAATTATTTTTTTCAGTTCTTTTATCTTTTACTACACATTTCATTACGCTTTTTTTGCCAAATGACGGTGAAATTTTATTTATTTCCATTTTTTTACTCTTTCTTGTTTTTACTCCATTTAGAGAAAAACTCATTAAAAAAATTTTTGCCTGTTTTATTGAAAAGTTTCAAAATTTTCTTATAATTTATTAATATGGAGTAATTTATGAAAAAATTTTTTGTAATTTTATGTATAATCGCAATTACAATAACGGAAGCAAAAGCATATTATGACCTTTCAACACCTGTAGAAGGGAAATCATTATGTAATGACACACTCCAATTTAACATTATGAAATATCTATACAAAAAGTTATCAAAAAAATATCCGGCATGTTCCGATTACAAAATTAAAACAACCGAGTTAATTCACTACCCTTATGATTTAAAAAAAGATAAAAACGGAAGATACATAAAAGGCTACTGGCAAGAACTCTGGACTGTAAATTACTGTGGAGAAAAGTTGCAAATACCGATTTCTTTCTATATAAAAAAAGGAAATACGGAATTTGATGTTGATGATGATTTTGTAAACTAATCAATTTTCTTAAACAATAATGTAGACTCACCCGCCATCTTTATAGGGATATTTGAATTACCTTCGGAATGAATAACGGAAGAATTAGTGTATTTACCGCTTCCGCCATATTTTCTGTCATCGGTATTTAATATTTCAACCCATTTCCCTTCAGGAAATTTAATGTAATATTCTGCCGCATTATCCCTCGGATAACTGTATGGGGCAAAATTAGTAATTGAAAATATCTCATTATTATTTTCAAAATCAACAGCATGAGATGCAAATACCTGAGAAGACGGATGTTTAACAGTATTTTCGGGTATTAATCTTCCTTTTACCAATGCGGAATTTTTTTCATTTATAACGTTTAAATCTCTTACAAGATTTCTAAATCTTCTCATAGTATTTTTTGCTGACGGCGAATATTTCAAGCTGCCTATAACAGAGCTTTCTAAAGCAGGCTTCCCTGGTTCATACCCTTTTTCTATTTTAAGATAATCTTCATTTTTAACCGAATCAAATTCTCTAAAGAATCTGAATGGAGTTAAATCTGCAGATTCGTCACCTTGAAATATCATTTTAGGTCCGGGGATTGAATAGGTTCTTGCAATAGCCATTTTATTTCTGTTTAAACTTCTGTTAAACATTCCTTTAATATTATTTGCCGTAATGTGAGAATTCGGTCTGATTCCCAACGGGCGCAATATATCATGTGCAAAAGCCTTATTAACAGCTTTTGTCCATTCTCTTGAAGTTGAATTGGAAGTATTATATTTATCCAGTTTTCCTTCTTGAAGCATTATTGCAAGCTTTTCAGCGGTAAATTGAGCTTTTTGCAATGATACAGTGTATTTTGCATCATCTTCACTTATATTTTTCATTTGAGCCAAAGATTTTGCACGGTTTAAATCCTGAGAATCCAATATAATATTATTGTTTAAATGCAGCATCGGAACCAAAAGTTTTGCTAACAATCTTGAACCTTCAAAATTACCGATTTCATCATGACTCATTACATATTTAACTCGTTCTTGAGAACAATAACAGGCCTTTTCGAAATTATCCATGTCGATAACACCGTATAAAGCATCTTTTAATGAATGAAAATAATTAAAATCCCATTCACTGTTAAAACCCAGACGACCTAAAGAGGTTTTTCCCTGCTCTATATCGTTAATTTTAGAGTCATGAACTTCCTCTCTTTCACCTTTTCCGTATTCAAATCCGAGCAACGGGTTAATAACTCTTTTATCATGAGGTTCATTATAATCATCCCAATAATATCCGTCCGGATTTGCCGCAACAGAACTTCTTCCATC
>CANQLK010000060.1 GCA_947624665.1 Candidatus Gastranaerophilales bacterium | reverse complement strand
GCTCAACCGTAGGTACGGTTACTGAAATATATGATTATTTGAGGCTCTTATATGCAAGAATAGGTATACCTCATTGCCCCGAATGCGGCTGCGAAATTGCTCCTCAGTCTATCGATGAAATAATTGACAAAATATACACTCTGCCTGAAGGCACTAAAATTCAGCTTATCTCACCTGTAATCAGAGGAAAAAAAGGCGAATATATTAATCTTCTTGAAGAATTGCGTTCGGAAGGATTTGTCAGAGTTAGAATTGACGGCAATATTTATAATTTGGACGAAGATGAAATCGAATTAAATAAAACTCAAAAACATACCGTTGAGGTTGTTGTTGACAGGCTTGTTATAAAAGAAAATGCAAAATCAAGGCTGACTGACAGCGCTCAAATCGCTTTGGAAAAATCAAACGGAATCTTGATTGTCGATGTAATCGGAGGAGAAGAAATGATATTCTCCGAAAAACTGGCATGCCCGAATTGTAATTTGAGTTTCGAAGAATTGGCTCCTCGAACATTCAGTTTTAACAGTCCTTATGGCGCTTGTCCTGAGTGCGGCGGACTTGGTGCGCATTATGAAATGGATGTGGATTTATTAATTCCCGACAGAACAAAATCCATTGCCGGCGGTGCGATATATCCGTGGGCAAAGACCGGTAATCCGTATTATCTTGATATTTTATCTTCCGTTGCAAAACATTTTGATATAGATATGAACAGTCCTTTTGAAGATTTACCGAAAGAACATCAAAATATCATTTTATACGGAAGCGGTAAAGAACCTGTAAGACTCAGATTTAAGGAGTTCGGAACAGAACATTATATCACTCAATTAAGACCGTATAAAGGCATAATTCCTTATTTTATGAATAAATATAATGAATCATCATCTGATGAAACAAGGGAATTTATTCAGGAATATATGTCGCAGATACCGTGCAGTGCTTGTAAAGGAGCAAGATTAAAGCCTTTTTCGCTGGCAGTGACGGTTGGAGGAAAGAATATTTATGAGCTTTGCTGTCTGTCGATAAAAGAGGCATATAAATTTTTTACGGCATTGCCGTTAGAGCTTGATGATTATAAATTGACGATAGCAAAACAAATATTAGAGGAAATAACCGCAAGACTGAAGTTTATGCTTGATGTGGGGCTGGGGTATTTAAATCTTGCAAGGATGTCAGGTACGCTTTCTGGCGGTGAAGCCCAGAGAATAAGACTAGCAACACAAATAGGAAGCGGACTCTCAGGCGTGTTATACGTTCTTGATGAACCTTCAATCGGGCTTCATCAATACAATAATGATATGCTTATTAAAACGCTTATTCGTCTCAGAAATCTGGGAAATACATTGATAGTGGTAGAACACGATGAAGATACAATCAGAAGTGCTGATTATATTGTGGATATCGGGCCGTATGCAGGGTTAAACGGCGGAAAAATAGTCGCTCAAGGTCAGCTTGAAGATATTATAAAATCTAAAAAATCTATAACCGGTCAATATTTGAGCGGAGAAAAAGTTATAAAAGTTCCGTTAAAACGCAGGGAAGGAAACGGAAAATATCTTGAAATCATTAATGCTCATAAGAATAATTTGAAAAATATTAATGTAAAAATACCGCTTGGAAAAATTGTAGTATTAACGGGAGTTTCGGGAAGCGGTAAGTCAACTTTAATGAATGATTTATTGTATCAGTATTCAATACATAAATTGAATAAAAATAAGCCGAAACCTCAAGGATTGGACAGAATAGACGGTTTTGAAAACATAGATAAAGTAATATGCATAGACCAATCGCCAATCGGCAGGACTCCGAGGTCAAATCCTGCAACATATACTGACGTATTTACTCATATAAGAGAGCTGTTTGCACAAGCTCCCGAAGCAAAAATGAGAGGTTATAAAGCTGGCAGATTCAGCTTTAACATAAAGGGCGGAAGGTGTGAAGCCTGTAAAGGTGACGGACTTACACGAATAGAGATGAATTTTCTTTCCGACGTATATGTAAAATGTAATGTATGTAAAGGTCAGCGTTATAACAGAGAAACTCTCGAGGTTAAATATAAGGGTAAAAATATATCAGAAGTTCTGGATATGAGTATTTCAGAAGCATTGGACTTCTTTGAAAATATACCAAAAATAAAATCCAGACTCCAAACACTAAACGATGTTGGACTGGGATATATGAAGCTTGGACAGAGTTCTACCACTTTATCAGGCGGAGAGGCTCAAAGAATTAAGCTTGCAAGTGAATTAAATAAAAGAGCAACAGGTAAAACGCTTTATTTACTAGATGAACCGACTGTCGGACTTCATTGGTACGACTTGGATAAGCTTATTAAAATTATTAATAAACTTGCCGATAACGGAAATACTATTCTTATTATAGAACACAATCTTGACCTTATAAAAACAGCGGACTATATAATAGATTTAGGCCCTCAAGGGGGAGATGACGGCGGAGAGGTTGTAGCAGAAGGAACTCCCGAGGAAGTAGCCAAAAATAAAAAGTCTTTAACAGGCTTATATTTAAAAAAGATGTTGAAGTAATTTCAACATCTTAAAACAGTTACAGCAGCATTTGATTTTAAAAGAGGAATAAAAACCTGCTGATTTTTTTTAAAAATACGCCGCCTGCAAATTTTCACTCGGCATAAATAATACAGACTTGCCTGTTTCTGTCAGTGCAAAATTTGTAATATACCAAACTTATCGTGAAAATTTGCTACGACATTTTATTATATAAAAAAGGCAATTAAGCTTTTTCGGTGTTAACTTTTTTATGAATGTGTTTGTCAATCATATTTCCTATAAATCTGCCGATTGTAGCGCCTGCAATAACTACACCTGCGCTTACTGCGGCAGGAACAAATATGCCTGCAAACTTAGTTTTGTATCCCAATTCTTTAGCGGCTTCTTTACCTTTAGTGATAAATATATCTTTGCTGTTTTTAGCAATATAAGCTCCGCTTGTTGCCATACCTGCTACTGTTCCGATTTTCTTAAATTTGTGCGGAGTTTTGCAGTTTGTATTTTCGATTGGTGCTGTTCTCATTTCGGGATTCCTTTTATCTTTAACGATGATATAAAAAAATAAAATAAATAAATTTGCCAATAAATTAATAAATATTAAATTTTTTTAACAAAAAGAGATGTAATCTTCTGTTACATCTCTTTTTTAAGTTGAATAAGAAATTATTTTTGAATATCTTTAACACTTAAAGCAATTCTATGTTCTTGAGGAGTGAATTTTTTAATAAGAACATCAATTTCGTCACCAACATTATATATGTTGAACGGATTGGCATTTGCAGGTTCCATTTCTGCGGAAGGAAGCAGAGCTTCAACTCCCGGATATATATTAATGAAAGCTCCGAAAGAAGTTACCTTATTAACGGTTCCTTTAATAACCTGACCTTCCTGAAATTCATTTTCGATTGATTCCCAAGGATTATCGCCCATTCTCTTTAAGCTCAAGCTTATTCTTTTCATATCGGTATCGATTTTTAAAATTTTAACTTCAAGTTCCTGACCTAAAGATATTACATCCGAAGGATGTTTAATTCTTTGCCAAGAGATTTCGGAGATGGGGAGAAGTCCGTCAACCCCGTTGATATCTATAAACCCGCCGAAATCAGCAATTCTTACTACTTTACCTTTAACAACCGAGCCTATTTCAAGGTTGGAAATGATTTCATCAACTACTTGTTCTCTTTGTTCTGCAACTGCTTGTCTTTGAGAAAGAATTAATTTATTTCTTTTTGCATCAGCTTCTAAAACTTTAACTTCGATATCCTGACCGATTAAGCCGTCAAAAGGAGCGCCTGTTCTTAATTGGCTTGCGGGAACAAAGCCTCTCAAGTCTGAAACTTCGATTATTACACCGCCTCTTACAATTTGAACAACTTTCGCAGTAATTGTTTCATTGTTATATTTAGCATTTTGCAATTCCTGCCAAGCTTTTGCGCAAGATAATTTCTTTAATGACAAAATAATTCTGTCATTTTCATCATCGCCTTCTTCTTTAAGAATGTAAAATTCTTTTACGTCGTTGATTGATAAATATTCTGAATAATCTTTGTCGTTAACCTGATTGTTGGTAATTTCTCTGTTAGGAAGAAAAGCTTCGGTTTTAGCACCGATATCAACCAAAAAACCGTCGTTTTCCTGTTTGATAACAATACCTTTAACTACATCCGCAACGGAAAATTTGTAGTTATAACTTTCTTCCAATAATCTGACGAATTCGTCCTGTTCATTCATAGCATTTGACATTTTCTTTTTTATCCTTTCTTAAAATTTATTTATTTGATTTACAACTTCTTTAATTATGTTATCCGGGGTGGAAGCCCCTGCTGTAACACCTATGTTTATTGAATTTTGAATAATATCTTTATATTGAATGAGATCTTGAGTAGTTTCAATGTGGATTGTATTGGTGATATCCTTCAAAATTTCGGTCAAATGAGAGGTGTTAGCACTTTTTTTACTGCCGACTACAATCATTAAATCGGAGTTTTTGGCTAACTCTTTTGCTTCCATCTGACGCATTGTCGTAGATTTACAAATTGTGTTAAATACTTTTAATTCGCTTGCAAGAGGGAGCAGATAATTAACAACAGATTGTAAAAGCTCGAACTTTTGTGTGGTTTGTATAACAACTCCCACTTTTTTAAAAGATTTAATTTTATCGTTAAGTCCTTCCAGTTCGTTAATATTTGAGATAACGAAAACATTTTCCGAAAACATATCTGCATTTGCTTTAATAGCAACGACTTCAGGGTGTTCGGCTTTACCGAGAATTAAAACGAGATAATCTTCTTTTGCAAGTTCAATAGCTTTTTGCTGAACTCTTTTTACGTCGGGGCAGGTTAAATCAACGACCTGAAAACCTTTATTTTCAATATCTTTAATTTTTTGAGGTGCCATTCCGTGGCTTCTAACAATGCATATACCTGTTTCGTTTTCAGGAAGCTCATCAACAGTAATAATTCCTAAATCATCAAGCTCTTTAATAACGTGTGAATTATGAATAAGCTCTCCCAATATCCAAACGTTTTCGGAAGCATTTTCGGATTTAATTTTCTTAGTTGTTTCGACCGCACGTTTAACGCCGTAGCAAAACCCTGCACATTTAGCAAGTTTAATATTTCTTTTCAGTGTTTTAAACCACCATTCATCAGACTTGCGAAAAAGTAAATTCTCGCTGTATTTTTCTTATAGCATGAACATTTTTATGTTTCAAGGACTTAATAAAAATTACCAAAAATAAAGCGATTTGTTTGTATTTTTTTATGTTTATATTATGATGTTGGAGAATTGTGAATCCGATAGGCAGAACCGATAATTAATCGTTAAAGTGGGAATAAAGCTGCTTAAGGTTGTATTAGTGAATGCTTAGTCTTAAAAAAGATGGGAAAACAATTCGGTGGTTACTAAAAGAAAAGGAGAAAAACGATGCCGGTAGCATCAATGATTGAATTACTTGACGCAGGTGTACATTTCGGACACCAAACACAAAGATGGAACCCTAAAATGAAACCGTATATTTACGGAGCAAGAAACGGAATCTATGTATTGGATTTAAGAAAAACTTCGGATAAATTGGACGAAGCATATAATGTTGTTCGAGATGCGGCAGCAAAAGGCAAAAATGTAGTTTTTGTCGGAACAAAAAAACAAGCTGTTGATGTAGTTGCAGATGAAGCCGTAAGAGCAGGCGCATACTATGTTAACAGAAGATGGTTAGGCGGTATGCTTACCAACTTTGAAACAATAAGAGGCAGAGTTAACAAACTCAGAGAAATCGAAGAATTCTCAAATTCAGGTCAAATGGAAAAATTACCAAAAAAAGAAATATCTCAAATGATGAGAAAATTATCCAAACTTACTAAAACTTTGGGCGGAATTAAAGAAATGAGAGGAATGCCCGATTTATTGGTAGTTATAGACCAAAAGAAAGAAGCAATAGCAATAGCGGAAGCAAATAAATTAAATATCCCCGTTATCTGCCTTGCCGATACTAATGCAGATCCGGATGGAATAGATTATGTAATCCCCGGAAATGATGATGCAATTCGTTCAATAAAATTAGTTTGCTCAAAACTCGCTGATGCAGTCTTGGAAGGTAAACAATTAAGAGAAAATAAAGCTAATCAAATGCAAAAAATTCAGTCAATAAAAGCTGAAGATGCAGGAGTAAGCGAAGAAGTAAAGGCTGAAACGGAAGAAGCTGAAAAAACAGAAGAATAATCTTCCGAAGAATAATAGTGAAAGGATAATTAATTATGACAGTAACAGCTGCAATGGTTAAAGAACTCAGAGAGAAAACAGGCGCAGGCTTTATGGATTCTAAAAAAGCTCTTGAACAATGCGACGGTAATATGGAAAAAGCTATGGAATTCCTCAGACAAAAAGGTATTGCTTCCGCTGAAAAGAAACAAAACCGTATTGCTGCCGAAGGTTTAGTTGCTACTTATATTGAAAATGGTGTTGGTTCAATAGTTGAAGTTAACTGTGAAACAGACTTCGTTGCTAAAAATGAAGATTTTAAATCTTTTGTTAATTCATTGGCAAAACATATAGCAACCGTTCAACCTGCCGATATGGAAGCATTAAATGCTTCCGTATGTCCCGCATGTAATATGAAAATAGAAGATGCTGTTAAAGATAAAATTGCTACAATCGGTGAAAAAATCAGTATCAGAAGATTTGAAATATTGAAAGGCAACCTCGCAACATACGTTCATAACGGTAAAATAGGTGTTTTGATTTCAGCTTCGGCTCAAAACCCCGATTTGTTGAAGGATGTTGCGCTTCATATTGCATCTTCGGCACCTGAGTTCGTTTCAAGAAATCAAATTCCTCAGGCAGTTATTGATGAAGAAACAAGAATTGAAATGGGTAAAGAAGATTTGGCTAAAAAACCTGAAAATATCAGAGCAAAAATCGTTGAAGGACGTGTAAATAAATTAATGGCTCAAAAATGCTTAGTTGAACAGCCGTTTGTTAAAAATCCCGATATTACAGTCGGCGCTTTAATTGAAGGCAAACTCGAAATTAATTCTTTTGTCCGCTGGACTTTAGGTGAAGGTCTTGAAAAAAGACAGGATAATTTCGCTGAAGAAGTTATGAGCCAAATGGTTAAATAAAAATTTCCTTTATATTTGAGAGGGAAGGTTGCAATAACCTTTCCTCTTTTTTATTGCGCATGCTATAATCATTTTATGCTTTTGTATACAATATTTTCATCGTTATTTATATTATGCTTATTCATATATGTTTTTTATTTGAATATTCGATATAAACATTTAAAAAGCGATATATCCAAACTTTATATTGCCGTTAAACGATTAAGATACGGAGATATTAACGTCAGACTGAAAAGTTTGAATAATAAGGACTTGGAAAGTGCCGTAAACAGGCTTTTCGAAACAATTGCGGACAGAGAAATAATGATAAAAGAGTATCAAACAACTTTATCAGATAAGAATTTATCTCTGGAACAAATACTTGAAAAGGAAAAACAAATAAGAGTTTTTAAGGAAGAATTGACTGCAACTCTTGCTCACGATATGAAAGTTCCCGTTATTGCAGAACTTAATTCTTTGAATTATTTATTGGAAGGCAAATTTGGAGAGTTGAACAATAAACAATCAGAGGTCATTACCTTAATGAAATCTTCCAATCAGGAATTAAAAGAATTGATTGAAAACATGTTGGAAATATATAAAATGGAACAAAATTCGATAAAATTAGATATAACGTCTAATAATATATTCGAATTCATAAAAAATACAGCGGAAGAAATGAAGCCGATTGCATATAAAAATCATAATGAAATAGAACTTAATTTGGATTGTATAAAAAATGAAGAAATAAAATTTGATACTTTTCAGATAAAAAGAGTATTTAAAAATCTTCTGCAAAATGCAATTAATAACAGTCATCAAAATGAATCAATAAAAATCACCGCAGAAAAAACAAAAGGTGAATTAAAAATAAAAATAACAAATAAAGGTGTGGGAATATCAAAAGAAGATTTGGAGTTGATATTTCAGAAATATTATTCCGGAAGTTCAAAATTTCGAAAAACAGGAACGGGATTGGGGTTATATATATCACAACAGATAGTGCTTGCACATAACGGAAAAATAGAGATAAGTTCTTCTAATGCAGAAGATACAACATTCTCCGTAGTGTTCGGATTGAATTAAATATTTCCGGTTGAACTGTTTTTATCATCTTCAAACTGTTTAATATCAATGTTTTCTTCCGTTTGCTGCATGGAAGCATACTTATAGCCTGCAGAATTGGTTCCTATTTCGATATTAACATCCGCATCAATCATTTCAATTTCATCATTTAAAAATTCTTTAATTTTGCTGTCGGATAATTTAACGGAAACTTTGTTCGTCAAAATATTCAAAGCGCAAACTCTGCCTACACCGTCAGGAGTCATAACTCCTGAACCTATAGGAATCATTTCTTTAGCGGTTTCAATATAATTTTTATATTCATAGTTCAGGCAGCATAAAAGTCTTCCGCAGGTACCCGAAATTTTACTTGGTGTAATCGGCATACTTTGGTCAAAAGCCAGTTTTATGTTGATGGAATCAAATTGCCGTTTAAAAGTACAACAGCAAAACGGTCTTCCACACAATCCGTTTCCTAAGCATAAAGAGGTTTCATCTCTAACACCTATATGTTTTAAATCAATTCTTACCCGTTTAAATACTTTAGTTAAGTCTTTTAACAGGTTTCGAAAATCCACTCTTTCGGGTGCCGTGTAGTAAAAAGTAACTTTTCTTCTGTCAAAAGTATATCGGCATTGGATTAAATTCATTTGCAGATTATGAACTTTAATAAGTTCAAGACAATCTTTATACCCTTGTTGCTCCATTTCTTTAATTTCGTCATAAGTTTTTAAATCTTCATTAGTCATAATCCTTATTAAAGGAACGGAAGGGACTTTTTTTCGTATCAAAATGCTTTCAACCTGCGGGGGTACCTTGCAGGCTTGTGCAACTTCTTCACCTTTTTCCGTAAGAACTATTACCATGTCCATGTGATGAACTTCGATACCGTCAGGAATATCAAGCGGATATTGTTTATTTTTTATTAATTTAACTGCAAACATATTAGTATCATACCATAAATTTAAGTTATATTTTGTTACATTTTAAAAAATATGTAAATTTTATTCAAAAAAAATACTTTATAGAGGTATAGGTAAGTGTAAAAATTTTAAGGCAGGTAGAAGATGAATCCCAGATTAATTAAATTTGCGGTAGAACTGCAAAATTCAGGTGAAAAAAAGGAAGAAGAAACAAAAAACATTAATTTTAAAGGCGGGTCAGGCAAAAAATTTTTCCGTGAATTAAAATTGGCAAAAGTAACCGTTCCCATAACAAAAGACTGACCGAAATCAGTAAAATTAAGCCGTAAAATATTTAAAGTCTGATTGATTTTTTATATATGCTCTGCCTTCTTGAAGTTGAGCTACTAATTTTCTTAAATTTTCAAGTGCTAACTGTCTTTCGGCTTCTATTACGGTTAATTTTTCCAGCTTGTTTCTCGAATTACAAAATAAGTATTCTAATTCTTTCGTATTTTTATTAATAATAGTTTTAATATTGATACCTGAGTTTCGACTGTTTGCCGTAGTTCCAAATTTATATGTCATTATTTAAATCCCTAATAAAATAATTATACAAAATAAAAAAAACATGTATATAAAACTAAAAAAAATTTTTTTGGTTATTAAAAATGTCCGATTAAATTTTTACGATAAGCCGAATGAGTGAGTAAAAATTTGCGAGTGGCGTATTGAGAAGGTTACAAAACGAGCAAGCGAAGAATGAGCGACGAGAGCGAGCGCAAAGCAATTACAAGACAGCGGAATTGCGGACGGACGAAGTCCGGAAAACGAGGTCGGAAGCGAGTACAAGGCGGTAGCCGAATGAGCGACGAGAGCGAGCGCAAAGCAATTACAAGACAGCGGAA
>CANQLK010000059.1 GCA_947624665.1 Candidatus Gastranaerophilales bacterium | reverse complement strand
CAGGGCAATAATATAGTTTTATCTTTAAAAACTTCAGGATTATAATCAATATAAGCCATTATTTCTTTTTCAATATCCGCCCATTGCGTATAAAATTCATCATTTTTGGCTTGTTTTGCCTTCTTTAAATTTTCATTTGCCACTCTTTTAACCCTTTATTTAGGGTTTGTCATAATGCAGGTTTCTTAAAGATAGCTCATAATAATACAAATTATGACAAACTCTATTTACATAAATATCGCTAATTTTATTATATGGTAATGCTTTATTTGAGGCAACCTTATTTTATTGTAATTAAATTAAACAGTTGACAATATTCATGCTTGCTCAATTTGTATTATTATGTGACAAATTTATAATTCAAAATTTTTATAGCAATAATCAATTTCATCTTGTTCTACTCCAATGTATCTTAATGTTATTGCTATTGAAGAATGATTAAATGTTTTTTGCAGAATAATCGGGTCTTTAAATTTTTGGTAATGATGATAGCCAAAACTTTTTCTCATTGTATGAGTTGAAGCTTTAATTTTTATTCCTAATTCGTAACAAGCATTTACAATAAATCTATGTACTTGTCTGCGATTTAATCTATAACCCTGTTTCCCCAAAAACAACGGCTCATCTATATTCCTACCTTTAGTATAATCTTTTAAAACTTTTTTAAGTTTGTCGTTAATATAAAACGATTTTCTTTTTTGAGTTTTCTTTTCAATAATAGTAATATGTGTTTTATCAACTACATCAGAAACATCTAGTCCTACAATGTCCGACACCCTTAACCCCGAGTTTAAACCTAATACCCAAATTACATAATCTCTTTTATTATGTTCTTTCAAATACCCTTCTACTGCTTTAATATCCTTTTTATTTTTAATAGGTTCAGCAATATGTTTTTTCATTTTAATCTCCTTATTTTAATAAAAATTTAATTTTAAAATTGTCTATTAAAACAAAGAGAATTATTTTTATGAATATAAATATTATTATTAAAACAAATAGCTAAAGCCGTTATTTTTTAATCTGCTTTAGCTATCTTTATCAAATAATTTTATATATTTATCAAAAATTATATTAAATCATTAAAAATATTTTTAATTCTTTCAATACAGCCTTCGGGGCTGTTGTACCATTCACGGAAGGAAATCCTTTCTACGACAGTTCCTGTTCTTTCCATTAATGTTTGCTTCGTTATGGGAGATTTATTTGATTTAACATTATCTTCAACTCCGTCGCATTCAATAATTATGGTTTTCTTTGCAGGAGAAGTAACCGTTAAATCAGAATTTAAACCTGCAACCGTTTTGCCTGCCACAACTTCAAATCCTTCATCTCTTAATCTTAAAGCTATTTCTTTTTCAAATGAATTTTTATAAACATTTTCATCTATATTCAAATTATCATCCAAGTTGTTTCTTGCAATATAGGTTTGAACATATTCTATATAATCTCTTAGCAAGCCTGCAGGAAGTGACTTAGGATCTTTAGACAGGAAGATAATTTGTTTTTTCTTAGCACGGGTTATTGCAACATTAAACAAATTAGGAATTTGCAGGAAGGTTAAGCTTTGATTAAAGCTGTTATTTGCAACTGCCCAAGACAACATAATTATATCTCTTTCATCACCTTGGAAGGTATGAGCCGTACCGACTTCTATTTTATGACGTCTTAAAACGGAATCGGGATATAATTGAGAAAGTGCCTTTTTTATAAGTTCTACCTGACCTCTAAACGGAGATATTATACCGATTGTCACAGGCTCATGATTTTCATCATTAATATTATCATCTTCATTTAAAATTTCCTGTAAACGCTGCATAATAGCCTCAACTTCGGGCATATTACGTGTCATTTCGGAATCTACTTTGCCGTCTTCTACTCTCACAAACTCCAATACGTTCTTATCATTACATTGTGACATAATTCTTATTCTGTTTCCGTAAAATTCCCTGTTGCTAAAATCTATAATCGGCGCATAACTTCTGAAATGTTCATCAAGCAATACGGGTTTTGTAGAATAATAATTAGCCAAATCAAACATAGAATTAGTTCTGAATTTCCACATTAATTGGTACTTATCGGGGATTTCATACTGGCTCAAAAATGATTGTTCTTTAGATTTTTCTAGAAAAGACAAATGCGGAAGCTGTTTATCATCACCTACTATAACAGCCTGTTTACATCTGTATAAAATAGGGATACAGCTTGCTATATCACATTGAGAGGCTTCATCAATAATTGCCACATCAAACATTCCCGATTTTAAAGGCAGTGAATCCGATACCGCATAACTTGTAACACACCAACATGGAAATGCTTCCAATAGTGGCTTAAAGTCCTCATCTTCCAAGAGCCTGTTTTGCAGGTTCTTTTTTCTTGTTACAAGGGCTTTTGTATGGACTATTAAACGCTGGCGTTTTACCTGATCTCTTAACAAGCCTTTTAATGAAGTTCTTCTTTTGCCTTTTAAGATTTCAACCGCCAAATTTTTACGTTTATTTTTCAGCAGTTTAATTTCTTCTAAAATATTATGGATATTGCCTATTTTAAATATTTGAGTCTCAATATATCTTGCTTTTGTAGAAAGTCTTGCAATTTCAAGCTCAAGCTTTATACGTTCCAAATTTTCAAAATCAGGCTTAAAGTTATTATTTTGTATTATTTTTTTAAGCTGATGGTTGGCATACTTTATTGAAAAATCGGCAAAAATACCTTTTTTTTCGGTATTTTTTTCAAGATTTTTAACAGCACCGTCTATATCATCAATTTCCTGCATTGTAAGTTTTTTGGCTAAAAATTGGAGCTGTCCTATTTGTTTTTCTTTCTCATCACGTTCCTTAATTACACTATGCCATTCATTTTCAAGCTTTATGATTTCTTCGCAATTTTGTTCCTTTTCTTTTATTGAAGCGATTAACTTCTGCATATCTTCAACATCAACAAGAATAGAGTTTTCAAAGCCCGTATCCAAATCAACTTTATTGGAAATTAAGTCTTGCAAGTCAAATGAAAGCTGTTTTTGATAATTTGTTCTGCCTGCTCTTAAAGCAAGATAAGGGGCATTAAAGTCATTAAGCCTGTTTGCGACAACATCCGTAGCTTTATCCATTCTTGAAGCGACAAGAACCGTTTTACCCGTTGAAATTAAATGGCAGATTAAGTTAACTATTGTCTGCGATTTACCCGTCCCCGGAGGCCCGTATACCGATAAAATAGTATTGTCTTCCAGATTTTTTATAACATCCTCTTGTGAATCACTAAGCGATAATGGCGTAATGGCGGAAAAATTTTTATTATTATTTTCTTTTATTATTTTAGAAGCCATTTTGCCCTTACCTTGCATGTATTCTTCATTTACAATGCTAAGGGCTGTCTCTCTTATAATTCCTGACGGTTTTTCAGCTATTTGCATTAACTCATACAAAACACCTGCCGTGACAATAGGTCTTTTTGTAAGAATTATCGCACATTTATTTGCCAAAACAACTTTATCGGCTTTTAATTTTGGCTTAGGTTTATCAGAATCCGCTTCTTCTATGGCTTCTTCCATATTTTCAAAATTTATCTTTTTCTCTTCATAGAAATCGGAAGCATCATCATTTACATTATTTTCAAGGTTTTCTTCTTCATTAAGTTCAAATTCTAAGTCGGGAATTAAAGATTTTAAAGTAGTAAGAAAAATATTTAAATCTTCCTCTTTTAACGGTAATTTCGGAACTACATCCAACAAACCGTCAAGCATACTGTCAATTTCATCTTCTTCGCCCTGTAAATTCATTAAACTTGTCAGAGCAGCAGTATTTAAAGATAAACCTTCCTCCTGAACCGAGCATTCTATATTCATTCCGACACGTTCGAGCTTGCATGTGGAATATAACAGCGGAGTTAAAAATTCATTTTTCCTTTTTGTCTTGGCATTTTTTCCGACTAAAAACAAATAACCGTATATTAAATATTTATCTTTTTGACTGTTTTCGCTCAAAAGCATTAATTCGGTCAAATAAGAATCCGCCCCGTCCAATTTGAGAGGCTGAGGATAATTTGTAAATAATTTTTCATCACTTAATAAAGTTTGATTTTCTTCGTTTTTCTCATTTTCGGTTTCAAGAAATATCCATTTATTATCTTTATCCTGCTTAAGATTTCTAAATGTAGAGCTTTGAACTTCTTCTCTTACGCAGTCATGAAGATATAAGCATAACTTTTTGATAAAACTGTTATGAAAAGCAGAATTTAAAATTTTAGTAGCTTCTTGAAGCATGAATTTCCCCTATAGCATAATTAAAACAATTCTAGCATTTTACGGCATAATATTCAAAGGAAAATCAATAAAAACAAGAAAATTTCATACAAAAGCAGTAGAAACTAATTTGAATATTCAAAACCTTCTTCAAGAGCCTTAATATTTCCCTGAAGCATATCAGCTTTTCTGCCCGTTAATTTCTTTTTCATAGTTTCAATGATAGCTTCTTTTGTAACAACGGGAAAAGCTTTAATAAAAGCACCTAAAGAAACAATATTTGCCATTTTTTCATTACCCGATTTATAAGCAATGTCAGTCATCGGAACAAATTTATAGGTTATATCCGCTCTTGAAGGTTTAGATTTAACAAGCGAGGAATTAACAACCATAATTCCGCCCGATTTTATTCTGCTTTCAAATCTTTCAAAAGAAGGTGCATTAAGTGCAATAACATTTTCAGGTTCATCAACAAAAGCGCAAGCAACTTCTTCATCAGACATGCAGACGCTGCAATTAACAGTACCGCCTCTCATTTCGGCACCGTATGCAGGGAACCATGTAACATTTAAATCTTGATTCATACAGGCATTAGCGAGAAGCTGACCTATAAATAATACTCCCTGACCGCCAAATCCTGATATTAATACGTTAGAATCCATTATTGAGCCTCGCTGACTTTATCTTTGTATACACCGGGTTTAAATACCTCGGACATTTCTCCTCTGACTCTTTCGTGAGCCTGCTGTGGAGTCATCTTCCAGTTTGTAGGACATGTTGAAAGAATTTCAACAAAGCCCGTGCCTAACCCTTTTATTTGTGCTTCAAAAGCTTTTTTTATGCAATTTTTGGCATTCATAATAGCTTTTGGGCTATCCAAAGTGACTCTTGCGACGTAGGCCGTACCGTCAACCTCTTTTAGAATTTCGGAGACTTTTAACGGATAACCTGATAATTCCGCTTTACGCCCCGTTGTTGTGGTTGTGGTAACCTGACCTAACAAAGTAGTAGGTCCTGCCTGACCGCCCGTCATACCGTATGTTGTATTATTTATACAAATAGCAGTGACTTTCTCACCTCTTGTCATAGCGTGAATAGTTTCACCCAAACCTATTGAAGCCAAATCACCGTCACCTTGATAGGTAAATACTATCTTATCCGGTTTTGAGCGTTTTATACCCGTTGCAACCGCCATAGAACGTCCGTGTGGTGATTCTACAATATCTACATTAAAGAAATCATAAGAAAATACACTACAGCCAACGGAAGCAATACCGATAGTATTCTCTCTGACTCCGAGTTCATCAAGAACCTCCGCAACCAATCTTACCGCAATCCCGTGGTCACACCCGGGGCAAAACGATATTTTAAAATCATCTTTAATAGACTCGGGTTTTTTAAATACAAGCTGTTCCATATTTCTTCTCTACTATTTCTTTATAACAATTTTCTATTTGTTTATAAATTTCTTCAACGGTCATCATCATGCCTGCGGGTCTGCCGTAGAACTTAACGGGGATTGTAGTTGCACAAGAAGCAATGCTTGCTTTAATATCATTAAGCATTTGTCCGCAATTAAGTTCTATATCAAGAATGCAATCAACTTTTTGCGCAATTTCCGCAACAATTTTTTCGGGGAACGGATTAAGTAAAATAGGTCTTAACAAACCAACTTTCAAGCCGTTCTTTCTTGCCTTCTTAACAGCTGCTTTAGCTATTCTTGCGATACTACCGAAAGCGGTAATAACAAGTTTTGCGCCCTCGGTTTCATATTTTTCAAAAATATTTTCATTTTCCAAGATTTTATTATATTTTTCAAAGATTTTAACAACTCTTTTACGGAGCGTTTCCTGTTCACGTTCAATAGAAGCAATAAATCTTGGCTTTCTGTTTTTAGCACCGTCAAGAGCCCAATCGGACTGATCTATTTCAGGATAAGGATATTCGCCTATAACGGCAGGTTCCATAGTTTGACCAATCATGCCATCAGCCAGCAAACAAACGGGAGTTCTGTATTTTTGAGATACATAGAAGCATTTATAAGTTAAATCAACGCATTCCTGAACACTGGAAGGAGCATAGGTAACGATTTTATAATCACCGTTGCCGCCGCCTTTTGTAGCCTGATAATAGTCGCCTTGAGAAGCATAAATATAACCAAGCCCGGGGCCGCCTCTCATAACACTGACAAGCACGCATGGTATCTCATCACCTGCAATAAAGGATAACCCTTCCTGCATTAACGACACAGCGCAGGATGAAGATGAAGTCATAGCCTTAACGCCTGTTGAACCTGCACCTAATACCATGTTTATGGCCGCAACTTCACTTTCCGCTGCAACATAAGCTCTGTTCAATTCGGGCATTTTACTGCTCATATATTCACCTATTTCACTTTGCGGTGTAATAGGATATCCGAAATAGCTTTGACATCCTGCTTCTATTGCAGCTTGTGCTATTGCATAATTACCCTTTAATAGTTCTTTTTCTCTTTTCATCTGTACACCTTTTCAATAGCAATATCAGGACAAACCCTTGCGCACATTGCACATCCCACACAGTTTTGATTTCCAACCACCTTTGCCGGATAATAACCCAATCCGTTAACTTCGGTATCTCTATCCAATACCTTATTAGGACAAGCCTCTATACATAAATAACAAGCTTTACATTTTTCTCTGTTTAATACTATTCTTCCCATAAAATAAACCTGTTTTATATTCTTTCTATATATTACTACCGACATATTATTTTTGCTACTACTTAACAGATTAATATTAAATTATCTATAAAAATTGTTTAATTTTATTAGTCTGATTTTCCATATACCTTTTAAAAAAGATTTCCCAAATATTTAATTAGTAATATTACTCTAAAATATACTTAAATATTGACAAGCAAAATAATATATAATACAGTCTAATTATTACTCTTCATCAATAAATAAAGCATAAACAAAAGGATAGAAATGAAGAAAAAACATATATTATTACTGTTTGTATTTATTATTTTCATTTTAATAACCTTTTCACCAATGATTCATCATATACCGCATGTAGATGAAGCATTTGCTTGGTGTCGAGCAAAAGAAATTAATATATTTAACTTTGCAAATATTTTACAAAAAGAAGGACATCCTATTATTTGGTATTTGTTATTAATGCCGTTTGCAAAAAATAATATTGCGTATCCGTATCCAATGCTCCTAATTAATTATTTTTTCATACTAGCATCAATTTTTGTATTATGGACAAAAAGTCCGTTTGACAATATAATTAAAGCTATTATTACTTTCTCATTTTTTGTTATAAGTTATCTGGCTATAGTCGCAAGATGCTATTCAGTAGGAATCCTTGGACTGTTTTTATTGGCATCTTTACATAAAAACTCTTTAAAACATCCCATATTATACTCATTTATTTTGGGGTTAACTGCTAATACAAGCGCTATGGCTACTATTGGAGCAAGTGCTTTCTCTTTTATATTCTTATTTGATATCTTTAAAAATATAAAGAGTATGAAAATAAAAGATATTATTCTCTCTTTAACTACTTTATTTTCCTTCTTCATCTTTCTGATGTACCCTTTTATCAGGCAATTTTGACATTTACGTACGTACGTGATAATTGTAAATCTTTATTAGATGTTAAAAATACTTTTTTCCCGTTTTTTTGTTGTTCCGTATATTTTTTGATATCTTATCTCTATATAGTTTTTTTAATACTTTTAAAGGACAGATTTAAATTAAACAGAAGTAAGTTTTATTTGATATATACAAGTTCTGCTTTAATTCTATTTTTGATATTTATACATAGAGGCGAAATATATCACCAATTTATGTTTTTTGTTTTTCTCATTATTTCATTATGGATATCGGAAATAGAATTTAACAAAAAAGCAATTAAAATACTATTGTATATTACTTTATTTAAAATTCTTTATACCGGTTTTAATTTAGGATTTTGTAATGGTGTAACAGAATATAAAAAACTGGGAGAAGAAATAGTAGCCAATAAAGAATTTTCTAATTCTATATTCTTTTTAACTACAATGGAATTACGCTATGAATTAATGCCATATATATACACACACTCTACGGACAGATATGATTTATATTCAGATAAAATAAGCAAAAATACTAATATGGTTGGTGATTTTTTTGTAGATAATAATACCAAAAATATTTTATATGATTTTGCATCTAAAACAAATAAAAAGGTATTTCTTTTAAATGATAATGATGATTTAATTGCAAAAGATGTAGAATTCCCCCACCCCATTGAAAGATACGGTATAAAAATTTATAGAATAAAGTAATAATTGTAATTTATATATCTAATATTGCTTATGCCTAAAATTAGCATATTTGCAATATTGAAATAAATAATGTAACCAAGGTGTCCTATAATCAAGTTTATGTTATTATAAAATTAATAAGGGAGATATAGGTCGTGCCGAAAAAAAAATGTATTGAAATTGTACTGGATGTTGAAACAACAGGACTGGATTATACAAAAGAAAGAATGGTAGAATTTGCCGCCATTCGGTTGGAAAACGGCAAAATGAAAGACAGATTTGAAACTCTTATTAATCCACAGCAGCATATACGAAAATCAAGTATTGCTGTTCACGGCATTACTGAAGATGATGTTAAAGATGCTCCGACGGAAACTGAAGTCATGCCAAAAATACTTGCTTTTATAGGTGATTATCCGATTGTTGCTCACAATGCTATTTTTGATTACTCTTTTATAAATGAAGCAAGCATAAGAACAACCGGTAATCCCATTAACAATACCAGAATTGATTCACAAATGATGTTTAAAGAAGTATTTCCCGATATTGAATCCTGCGGATTGGAAAGCTTAATGATAAAGTTCAACGTTGATTTTTCAACAAGGCACAGAGCTATGGCAGATACGGAAGGGTTGGCAAAAGCTTATCCCGAACTTAAGAAGCTTTATGAAAAAAAATATGCCTGGCAAATTCAACAGCTGGAAAATATTGATTATCTTTTTGAAAGGTATTTAAGAATACAGCAGGCAGTTCAAATTATGCAGTCTGAAATGCAGGATTTAAAATCAATATTCAGGCTGTATTTTGAAAAAGGCGGAGAGGATGTTCACTCGCCAAACGGAGAAACGCTTGTTTATCAGTCAAAACAATCCTATGCATACGATTTTGTCGAAATAAAAGATGTACTTGAAGAAATCGGTGCACTTCATAAGGCAGTTAAATTAAACAATAATTTCGTTGACAGATTAATATCTTCAGGCAGTATAAGCAAAGAAAACAGAGAAAAACTTGCAGCTGCAAGACAAATGCTTTCCGAGACAAGAAATATTCACGTTATCAAACCGGATAGGAAAGCTGAACACGTATAGGTTATGAAAAATTTTTATAAATTTTTGGGATATGCAATTTTGATTATCGGAGCAATATCAATGTTGTTACCGTTTTTTTACATGCTTTCTTTGTCGTTTATGACCGATAAACAAATTTTTTCATCGGCAGTTAAATTTATGCCGTCGCCGTTTACTTTTGACAATTATAAATACGTAATAAAAAATGCGGATATATTCAGATATTTTTTCAACAGCATGATTGTTGCATTTGCAACAACATTAGGTCAGGTAGCAATTTCATCAATGGCTGGCTATGTATTTGCCAGATTTGAGTTTAAAAATAAAGAAATTTTGTTTTTTTTAATAATAATATCAATGATGATACCGCCGCAGGTAAATATAATACCTTTATTTTATATAATGAAGCAATTTCACTGGATAGATACGTATTGGGCATTAATAGTACCG
>CANQLK010000058.1 GCA_947624665.1 Candidatus Gastranaerophilales bacterium | reverse complement strand
GCCGCATATTATATTCTCTAAAGATAAAAAAATTCTGGATTTTATGAATAATCTCTTAGGTGAAAATAACGAAAAACATAGACGCTCAAATAAAATTATTCATAAAAAAAGATTTGTTAATTATCCGTTTGAAAATGATTTATCAGCACTGCCCGAAGATGATACAAAGTATTGTGTAAATTCTTTTATCCACAATCCTTTTGAAAATTATCAGGCTTCAAATATGCTTCAATTCTTCCTTAAGACATTCGGCGAAGGTATTACAAATTTGTATCTGCGCCCTTATAACGAAAAAATATGGAAGTTTGACCCCTGCTTTATGGATACTCAAATGGTTGAAAGAATACCAAAACCACCTAAAGAAGACATTTTAAGAAGCGCTCAAGGTGAAACAGTTGAAGGCTATCTGCATCAACTGTATTTTACCTATCCTAAAAAAGGCGGCACTCAAGCTATTATTGAAGCACTAAAATCTAAACTAAATTCAAAAATTAAAATCTACACAAATACAAATGTTAAAGAGGTTGAAAAAACCTCCTCAGGATTTAAGGTGCTGACAACAAACGGAATATTCTCGGCTGATAAAATCATTTCTACCATCCCCGTTAACGAACTCGTTCACATATATAAAGATGGTTCAAAACCTTCCGAAATTTTATCTTGCGCTGATAACCTCAAATACAATTCAATAGCAGTGTGCATTATTAACGTAAAAAACGACCTCGCAGGCAATAATTACACGTTCACTATCGCTGATAAAAATGTTAAATTCCATAGAATTAATAAACTTGATTTTATGGGCGGAAACTATCACCTGAAAGACAGTACAACTTACCTTGCGGAAATTACTTTCAGAAAAAATGACCTCACTGATAAAAAATCAGATAATGAATTGATTAGTGATTTTATTGACGGACTTGAAAAAATCGGGTTCATAAATTCAAAAGAAGACGTGAACTTCACCGATATCAAACGGTTTGAATATGCCTATGTTATCTATGACCTAAATCATCGAAAAAATATGGACACAATTAAGGATTATTTCTCGAAACAAGGAATATATTTGAACGGAAGATTTGGTTCATTTGAATACCTTAATATGGACGCCGTTATTAAACAATCTGAAAATTTAGCGGAAATATTAAATTAAAAGCATTACAAAAAAGGAGAACCTATGAGAGAAGATATCAAAGAATATAATACCGTTGAAAACATTGCAAGAAAATTTATTGAAGCCGTAAAAAACGGTAACAGCGCTATTGTAAAACCTTATTTCTATGAAAAAGCCTGCTTTTTCGGTCAGTTGAATGAAAAAGTTTATCAATCAGGCTCAATTGAAGAATTTTACAATACCATCGATTCTTTTGGCGCTTGTGATGACAACTATACCGCCAGAGTTGACGTTATTGCCTTGGAAAAAACAATCGCAACCGTAAGAGTAATTGAAGATAACTGGCATGGATATAAATTTACCGATTTCCTTATCATGAATAAAATCAATGGAACTTGGAAAATAGTTTCAAAAGTTTATGACACACTGCAAGATTTAAACAAGTAATTCAAAATTATTGAAGAATAAAAAAATGAGAAATTGGAAAACATATACGGAGCTTCGTAAGTTTACTTAATGAAACAACATCAGGGCTTCGTCTGTTTGAACCGATGAAATCGGGAGTTACGAAGCCTTTGGTTGAATTTAGTAAAGTAGAAGCGAAGTATCCGTTAGACAATTTCTCTTTTTTATTATTTTAATTACGTCCGCTTCGAATTACGAATAAAAAAATGAGAAATTGGAAAACATATACAGAGCTTCTATTTTACTAAATTTCTGTTTGAATTATAATTTTTATATCGAAAGTTAAGAGGAATATTATGAATAAGTATCTACTTGAAATAGGAACCGAAGAACTGGCATATAAATTTATTCCGTCAGCTATGGAACAGTTAAAAACGGAATTTTCAAAAATCTTGAAAGAAAATGAAATATCATTTGGAGATATAAAAATATACGCAACTCCAAGACGACTTGCGGTTCTTATTGAAAATCTGCCCGAGAAACAGGAAGATACGGAAAAAACACTTAAAGGCCCTATTATTTCTGTTGCCTACGATGAAAACGGAAATCTGACTAAGGCTGCACTGGGGTTTGCCAATAAAAATAATATTTCTCCCGAAAAACTTTTTAAGCAGGATAATTATGTTTGGGCAAAAATCGAACAAAAAGGCAAAAATACTAAAGATATTTTAAAAAATATAGTACCTGAAATTATACTGAAATTAAAAGGTACACATTTTATGCGCTGGGCAGATTTGGATATTAAATTTCAACGTCCCATAAGATGGATTGTTTCTTTATTTAATAATGAAATTGTTGAACTTGAAATTGCAAATGTAAAAGCAGGCAATATATCACGGGGGCATCGTTTCGCTGAACCTGAAGTTATAATTAATAATCCTGATGAATATTTACAGGTTTTAAAATCTGCAAAAGTAATTGCAGATGTTCAAGAACGTAAAAATACTATTGTAACCCTCGCTCAGCAAAAGGCAAAAGAAATAAATGCCGATATTGTTATAGATGATGATTTGCTTGACGAAATTACATATATAACGGAATGGCCGGTTCCCGTTATCTGTTCTTTTGAAGAAAAATATCTTGAAATTCCCGAAAAAGTTGCCGTAACCGTTATGGCTGTCCATCAAAGATATTTTCCGCTTTATAAAAACGGTAAACTTCTTAATAAATTTATCACCATAAGCAACTATGTAGGCAGCACTTTTGATAATATCAAGGCAGGAAATGAAAGAGTAGTCAGAGCAAGGTTGGAAGATGCCGTATTCTTTGTAAAAGAGGATACTCAAAAACCATTATCCGAATATTTGGAAGATTTAAAAGGTGTTACATTCCAAAAAGGCTTCGGAAGCGTTTTTGATAAGACGCAAAGAATTATTGAACTTTCTAAGTCTATTGAAAAACAATTAAATATTTCATCAAAATCTATAGAAAGAACGGCTCTGCTTTGCAAGGCGGATTTAGTTACAAAACTTGTATTTGAATTTACGGAACTTCAAGGATATATAGGTGCTGATTATGCGCTTAGAAGCGGTGAAAGTAAAGAAGTTTCACAAGGTATTATGGAACATTACTTCCCGATTAATGCGAATTCCGAAATTGCTGACACTATAGAAGGACAGGTTGTCGGAATAGCGGATAAGATTGACACCGTTGTTACCGTGTTTGCCGACGGGAAAAAAATATCGGGTTCTCAAGACCCGCTTGGCGTAAGAAGAGCTACTCTCGGCGTTTTAAAAACCGTCCTGTTAAAAAATTTAAAAATCGATTTAATCGAACTTATCAAGCAAGCCATAGATTTATTACCGGTTCAGATTGAAGATAAAATAAAATTATTCTCAAATATTAAAGAATTTTTTGAACAACGTCTTACTATTCTGTTGGCGGATAAATACAAACATGATGTTTTGGAAGCTTGTATCAGCGGTAAAAACGTACTTTCGGATTTAAATGATTTTATTATCAGATTAGATATTGTTTCTGATATCATAAAGAAAAATAACTATGCACAGTTCCACGAAGGCATTAACAGAATAATAAGACTTATAAAAAATGAGAAAAATTTCTCGTCTGTTCAAGTTAATCTCTTTAAAAATGAAGCTGAAACGCTTTTATGGAATGCCGTAAAAGATATTGATGAAACAAATCTTTCTTACAAAGAACTTGAAAATGCTTTATTTAATACTGTTTCTTATATTTCTAAATTCTTTGATGATGTTCTTGTCATGGACAATGATGAAAATATTAAACAAAACAGAATTAACATGCTTTATGCAATAAAAAAGAAATTCGACAAAATTGCCGATTTCAGTAAAATAGCTTTTTAAGTTTTGCAACATCATTAAAAATATCGCCGTTTAATGATTTCGGATATTTTCTATAACAGCCTTAATATTTTCGTTTCCAATTTTTGACAAAATGGAATCAAAATCAACGTCATTAATTGAGTTAAGTGATTTTAATGTTGTCAAAGCTTCGCAGATTAATATTTCGTTATTTGAATTAAGCAGATTTTTAACGGAAGGAATTGTATCGGTTAAACTAAATTCCTGAATAACATGCAAAGCACAAATAGCTCTATCATCGGATTTTGACAGTTCATCGGTTAAATAAAGTTTTTGAGTATCCCAAAAATTTGCATTTTGCGCCTTTAATAGATTATATACGGAAGTAATTTCGTATTTTGTATCGTTATCTTCATCAAATATATATTCTTGATTTTCACAGAATAAATTAAATTTAGAATAGGCGTTTAATAATATTTCGGCTATTTTGCCCGAATTTTCATTTTTAGTCTGATTTTCTTTTATAAGGAATTCTAATACTTCATACATTTCAAACTGAAAAATATCAGAAAGCGGAAGAATCTCGCCGAATCCCGAAATAATATTATCAACAACCTCCAAAGCAGAACTTTTATATTTTGATTTAATCAAAGATAATAAGCTTTCCATATAGGGAATTTGCCCTGCAATATTTTCAGGCATTTTAGAAGATTTCATAGCCTTAAAAATTTCTTCAAGAGGATAATTCTGCCCATAGGCATTAAAAAATTTTACTGCTTTTAACTTCTCAAAATCATCATCAGAAGAAAGGTAATTTAAAGCAATATCAAAAGAAACATCATCATGCATTTGCCCTAAAGCTTCAGCCGAATTGAAACATAAAAACTCATCGTCCGAAAACGCATATTTGCTTAAAAGCTCTAAAGCAACGGTATCGGGGATACATGAAAAATATTTTGCAGCATAAGTTTTTTGGGCTGTTGTACCTTTTTCCAAAAATTCAAATATCTCATCCGTTAAATCCTGATTGGCATGCTTAGCCAAAAGTTGGGCAATTATGTCATCATAATATGGACTGTATATATCAAAAAATCCGATTAAGTTTTTAAAATTACTTTTATTAACCGCTTTTTCAATTCTTTTAGCAATATTATTTCTTATAAAATCAAACAAAAAATCGGATTTTTCAACAAGCATTCTATACAGTTCTTTATCTGTATTGTTAATCATATAAGAAGCTGCATTTTCTGCCAATGCTTCATTTTTACCCGTTAATGCTTTTAAATAATTATTTAAATTTTCCATAGACATATTATAAATTTAAATTTCAATATTTACAAGAAAAACCCCGAAATTATTTTCGGGGTTTTTCGTTATAAATTTAATTATTATTTTTTATAAACATATTCTTCAGTGGTTGTGGTTGTAGTAGTTTTAACATAATCGTTTTCCAAACTGCAATCAACTTTTAATTCAATAAGAATATCTTCATTAGCTCTGGCTTTGTAGTTAACACCGGGAGTTAACCAACCTGCAAGTAAACCAACACCGGCGCCGGTCGGGAATCCGATAGCCATACCGTCACCTGATCTGCCGTTATGTTCGCCGACAGGTAAACCGATTGCTGCACCGCCTATTGCTGCACCTGCTACCGTGTATTCTAACGGTTTTAACCATTTATTTTCACTTAATACACCTTCATCGTTATTAAGTACTCTTGCTATGAACGGATATTCATGCCCGTTCGGGAATACCATTTTTGTGAAGTGGAGATATACTTCGGTATTTTTATTAACCCATCTTTTATCTCTTAATTCTTCGATTGTTGCATATAATTTTGTATTAGCAGGGATTAATAAAGTACCTTCTTTAGTAACTACATCATTTTTGAAGTAGAAAGGAATTACATCGCCTATTTGATGTTTTGTAGAATTGAATGATTCAAGGAAAGATACCTTAAATACGTTCTTAGCCAAAATAATTCTTCTTAAGTTTGTAATGTTAACTCTGTCAACAACTGCTTTACCGTAGTCATCCAAGTGTTCAACGGATAATAAGTATTCTTTGGGTTCTTCTGGTTCAGCGGGAACTTCTGCTTTATATTGGTCTTCTACTTTATCCATAGCTCTCATTAATCTTGCGAGCAGAACAGCAGCTTCAGCTCTGTTTAATTCTCTTTGAGGATTCAATTCATTTTCAATAGGATAGTTTACATATAATCCGTATTGAATTGCTTTAGAGAAAGGAATTCTGCCCCAATCAGGGATTTCATTAGAGTCCGCAAATTGGCTTAATACGCTGGTATCAACAAAAGTATCTTTAGTGATATGGCTCATAATAGAAGCCGTTTCATTTTTTGTAATTAATCTTTGCGGTTTAAATTCGCCGTCGGTATAACCGTAGATTAAACCGAATTGGTCTGATCTTGCGATTGAAGGATAACCGTAAGTAGTGGTATTAACATCGGAGTAGTTGGGGCTGCTTGTAATAGGAGCGCCTGCCAAACCCAATGCTCTTAATAACCATTCAGTCCAGTCAACTCTGGTAACTTTTTCGGTCGGTCTATATGTGCCGTCGCCAAACAGCGGTACAATATTCTTTGTAACTACATCTTCAATTTCTTCAGCTGCCCAGTAATTATCCGGAACATCCGTATAACTTTTTGCCAAAGCTGAAGAAACACTTCCCAACAGCAATGTAATGCTAAGAAATATTGCTGCTAAATTCTTTCTTAAATTCATGTTTACCTCACTTAAATTTTATATTTAATTATACTTATTCCACAATACAAGAAAATTATATGTTAAAAATTATTTTTAGGCAACAAAACTACAATTAATAATGTAGATTATTAAAAATTTTATTTGACCAAATTCAAAATAAAATATAGTATAGCTATATGGATAATTAAGGAGATTACTATGAAAAAGATTATATTTACGATTGTCTTGCTGTTAACGCTTGTTATACCCGTAAATGCAAAAGACGAAGATAATTTCTATTCTAAAGAATTGTATGAAAATGTTAAGAAACTCGAATATTCTAATATAACTCCAGAATATATTTCAGATATTGAAAATCTTATGTGGGATTTAAATAGTTCAAATAATCAGGATAAAGCTATTGAAACGGCAACTTACATTATAGATTTAAATAAAAAATTGTATGGAGAAGATTCTGCAAACTTAGGATTTGCTTATGCAAGACGCGGTTTACTTGAAACATGGTACTTCATGCCGAAAAACGCTAAGGAAGATTTAGATAAAGCTTATAAAATTTCACTTAAAAATCCTAAAAATATTGGGTTGAAGAAAAATGTTTTGGGAAATTATATTACTTATCATCAATATATTGAAGAAAATCTTAAGGCTTCTTCTTATGCAAAAAAATTACTTGAACTTAATAAAAAAAGTAAATCCGCAAAAGATATTTACCTTGAAAAATCAAACCTATACTCTATGATGTCTGATTATGATAATGCTATTAAGTTTTATAAGGCTTATTTAAAAGAAATAAATAAATCGGAAAACCCGAATTATGAACATATATATAATTGTTATTTAAGTATAGCAAGACTATATTTGAATAAAGGTGCTTATAAAAATGTTGAAGAATATATTAACAAAGCCAACGATTTATTAACAAAAATGAACGGTGACAATAACGCTTTAAAACTTCAGATGAAATATTTGGAAAATGAATATTACACAGATCTAAACGATATAGAAAAAGTAAAAGAATTACAGAAAGAAAGCATAGACTTACTGGCAACAGTAAATGATAAAAACCAGGAATATGCGGTAGATATATATTTAATGTACTACTACACTGAAAAAAGAGATTATGATAAATTCAAAAGAATAGAAAAGAAATTAAAATCCATTAATGTTAATTATCCTAAGGAATCCATAACCCCTATATTATCAAATGAAATAAGTATCGGAATGTACCAAAATATGCATCAATACAAAAAGGCTCAAGAGCTTGTAAATGATACTTTAAATCAAATGGAAGAAGTTAAGGATTATGTACCTGCCTTTTACGGAAAATTTTTAAGACAGGGAATGTATGTTAATAAAGCTCGCAGAAATCCGAATAATGTTAAACAATATTTGGATAAAATATATGAAGCCTATAAGCAGGCAGATGGTGAAAATTCTTTTGCATTCATAGACATTAACAAAATGTACGGAGAATACTATAACAGCATTGACAATTATGAAAAAGCAATAGAATACTATGAAAAAGCTTTAAAAATGGCTAAAGAATATAAATCAAACAGAGATTTAGCTGATTTATATTCAAGAATGGCACCTTTATACGCAAAACTATATCAATGTGATAAAGCCCTGAATTATATAAATAAATCCATAGAATATGCTTCAATAGGTAATGATAAAAATAGTTCTACGGTATACAGAAGAATTTTGGAAAAATATTACCTTTATAATGCATTAAAAATGTATTATGAAGCCGCTGTAATATCTGATGAAATAGAAAAAAATCTCGATAATATTACGGGAAATCAAAATATCGTTAAAAGCTTATTCTATTCACAAAAAGGCTGGAATGCTTATGGTATGAAAGATTATAAAACAGCAGCAGATTACGGTAAAAAAGCTTTGGAATTCGCTAAAAACAACTGGGAAAAAAGAACGATATACGAACTGCTTTATAAAACTTATGATAAACAAGGCAAAACCATTCAAGCTAAACGATATAAACATCTATTAAATGCCTGATAATTAATGGAATATAATTTAATACCTTCGCAAGGATTTTAGATTATTAAACAGAATAAAGTTATACAGAAAATAAAATGCCGCATTCTTTTGAATTAGCGGCATTTTAGTGCATTAAATTTTATCGAATTTTTCGAAAAGTTAAGTTTTGTTGCGAGGCATTTTTTTTAAATGTCAATTTGCAAGAAAAAAAAAACTTTATATTTTTACAACACGGAAATAAGAGGAAAGATATATGTCAGTAAACAATGTTAATTCTTTAGGGTTTAATGTAAACGGGAAATTGGATGAAGCAGTTCAGCAAGGAAGCAGAGGAGATTGTGCATTAATAGCATATTGTGAAGCACTTAATCAATCAGAAGCGGGACAATTAATATTTCAAGACAGTATTCAGATAAACAAAGATGCAAATGGTGAAGTTTCGGGTTATACCGTAAATTTCAACGGAATAAATGAAAGCTATAATATTTCATTAGATGAATTAGCTGCCGCAACTGATGACAATAGCGGACAAACGGAATGGGTAACAAAAACTTGGAATGATTTTTCGGAAGAAGAAAAAGATATATATAGAGCAATATATCCCGATTGGTCAGAAGAAGCATTAGCAACAATTGAAATTCAAGAATCAAGTTTTATACCTGCTGCGGGTTCTTCGAACAGATACAGCAAAGGTGATGATGATATGAAATTAATCGAACTTGCTGTTGAAAAATGTTTGAATCAATCAGGCAATCAAGAAGTTCAAAATTTAAGAACAAGTTTATTTAATCAATCTAATTTAGATGATGCATTGTCGGCAATAAATACGGACGTATTAAATTTAATGTTTGTAGGAAATACGGAAAATAAAGATTTCAGCACCGTTAAAAATACGATGCAATATCTAATGGATTCATATAGCTTGGGTGATAATTATACTCCATCCGAAAATTTCGAATTAAAAGATAAAAACGGTAACACAGTTACATTAGATACGAATGCCAATTATGAAATATTGGAAAATTCAAAAGACATAGGACCAAATGGAACTGTTACATTAAGAAATACAGCTACAGGCGAAGAAACAAGTTATGACTTTGCCGAGTTCTACAAAAATACGGTTAGTAAGCAGTATTTTGAAGAAACTATCAGAAATATAGACTCATTAATCGAGAATTCGGACGATTCAAAAGCCGTAATCTTTTCATTAGGTTCATCAATAGCTGAAAAAACACAAGATACATATTTAAAAGATATTTATGGAAATGATCAGTTATTGTATTCAAACCACGGCTATGTAGTAACTTATGATTCAGATAATACGGTAAGATTAATAAATCCGCATGATACAAGTGTTGAATTAATTTTCAATAAAGAAGATTTGTATAAATTACCTACGTTTGAATTCCAAAGTTTTGATTTAACATAGCAAGTCATTTAATCTGGTGTCGCAAGCGTAATGTTGCGACACCAGATTAAATCTTTAGC
>CANQLK010000057.1 GCA_947624665.1 Candidatus Gastranaerophilales bacterium | reverse complement strand
GAAGGTGATGCCAGAAATGTTGGAAAAATTGATTATGATGGTACTGTAGTTGCTATTGCCGTCGATGTAAATGGTGCCAGAAAACCTAATGTTATAGGTAAAGATATATTTTATATGTTTTATTTGCCCGAAATAGGCGTAGTTCCTCCATATACGGATGCAACGGTAGAAAGCAGAGAAAAGGATTGCAGCGGTCAAGGCTTAGGACTCGGCTGTACCTCAAAATATTTAAGCTACTAAAATACTGCTAAAAAATCGTTCAAAATATTGTTATATTAATGTTTTGTGTTTTAAAATGGAAATATAGTGGATATTTTAATAAGCTGAAATATCTCCGATTTTGTATGTTTTAATCGAAGGATCTGAAATTGTAGCTTGGAAATTCCATAATGTTTGAGGTTCCATATTGTTTTTATTTGCTAATGTACTACCGATTAATTCATTATTTTCGTCATAAAGATTGACTTTTATGCTGACGTATTTATATTTTTTATTCGAATTATTTTTTAGTGTACCGCAAATACCGTTATTGCCGTATTCTAATTTACAAAAATTACTTTTGACTACCTTTAAATCTAAATTCTCTAAATTGCTGTTATGTTTTTTTCTGTTAATCATAGAAATTGGAATTATGCAAACTAATATAATTGCAATAAATATTATTATAAATTGAGATTTTTTAGTTTTACTTTCTTCTTGATTTGCGCCGCATTCATTACAATATTTACTGTTATCATCTATTTCTTTTCCGCAATTAATACAATACATATAAAATCCAACCTCTGTTTGTCTATTCGGATAATCCGTTAATTGTTCGTACAACATATAATTTATTAAAAAATATGGTGTAATACAAAATATTATACACGTAAAACTTAATAAAACAATAAAAATTTGAAGTATTACATCATTAATAATTTGGTTATGATTGCTGATAATTATTATGTCGGTAAGATTATGAATATAAAAAAACTTCTGGGAAAACAAATACAAGAAATAAGAAAAAAGAAAAAACTGACTCAAGAGCAAGTAGCCGAATTAGTCGGATTGGAAACCTCGAGTATCAGTAATATTGAAAACGGAAAATATTTTCCGACTGCCGAAAATTTAGAAAAAATTATTAAGATATTGAATATAAAACCGTCCGAAATATTTAATTTTGAATATTTAGCACCTAAGGATGAATTAATAGACGAAATGTACAATGCCATGAAACAAGATGAGAAGCTGGCAAGACTTATGTATAAGTTTTATTCATCGGTTAAATATTAAAATTTTATTCGAAAAATAAAGTTTGTTAATTAAATCTGACTTTTGTTAAATCTGATTTTCTTATTCTTATATTTTTTGGAGTTATTTCAAGAAGTTCATCGTCGCCTATGTATTCCATGCAATCTTCTAAAGACATCTTTCTGTGAGCTTGTAAAGTTACCATTACATCGGCTGTTGCACTTCTCATATTTGTTAATTTTTTGGTTTTACAAACATTAATTTCAATATCTTGAGGTCTGTTGTGTTCGCCTACAACCATGCCTCTATATACTTTTGTTTTCGGGGTAAGGAAGAAGACTCCTCTGTCTTCAAATTGTGCAAGAGCATAAGGAATAGCTTCACCTTGTTCGTGTGAAACCAGTGAACCGTTTCTTTGTTTTGAAATGTCGCCTGCATAAGGTTTATATGTATCAAAAGTATGATTCATAATACCTTCGCCCCTTGTCATTCTTATAAAATCGCCTCTAAATCCGATTAAACCTCTTGCAGGTATTGAAAAATTCAATAAAGTTCTGCCTTTTACATTTTGCATGTGAATCATTTCGCCCTTACGGTTTGAAAGTTTTTCTATGCAAGCTCCGGCACAGCTTTCGGGTACATCTACCAATAAGTTTTCATAAGGTTCCATTAATACTCCGTTTACGGTTTTTGTTATTACCTCGGGTTTTGAAACCTGAAATTCATAGCCTTCTCTTCTCATTGTTTCTATCAGAATACTTAAATGAAGTTCGCCTCTGCCTGAAACTCTGAAACTTTCGGTTGTATCAGTGTCTTCAACACGAAGACTTACATTTTTTTCAAGTTCATCATAAAGTCTTTTTCTGACTTGTCTTGAGGTAACAAATTTACCTTCTTGTCCTGCAAACGGGCTGTCATTTACAGAAAATATCATCTGAAGTGTAGGTTCGTCAACTTTAATTAACGGTAAAGCTTCCGTACTGTCAACAGAAGTTATTGTTTCTCCGATATGTATATCATCAAATCCCGTTATTGCTACTATATCACCTGCAACTGCTTCTTGTGTCTCAACTTTCCCTAAATCTTCAAAAACGTATAATTTGACAATTTTACCTTTTTCTATACTTCCGTCTGCTTTTATCAAATTAACCTGCTGTTGTGATTTAATTATTCCGTTTTGAATTCTGCCTATTGCTATTCTTCCTACATAATCATTGTAATCTAATGTTGTAGCTTGGAATTGCAATGTTTTATTTTTATCACCCGAAGGATGTTTTATTTTTTCGATAATACAATCCAATAACGGTTCCAGTGTTGTTGATTCATCTTCCATATTCTTTTTTGCAAATCCTGCCAAACCGTTTGCATATACGTATGGAAAGTCTATTAATTCTTCATTGTCCGTTAGTTCGGTGAATAAATCAAAAACTTTATCAACCGTTTTATCGGGGTCTGCACCTGTTTTATCTATTTTGTTTATTACTACTATAATTTTTATACCGAGTTCTAATGCTTTAGAAAGAACAAATCTTGTTTGAGGCATAGGCCCTTCTGCCGCATCAACAATTAATAATGCACCGTCTACCATGCCTAATACACGTTCTACTTCTCCGCCAAAATCTGCGTGTCCTGGCGTATCTACTATGTTTATTTTATATCCCTTATAATTTACTGATACATTTTTTGAAAGTATTGTTATTCCTCTTTCTCTTTCCAAATCATTGGAATCCAATACTCTTTCCTGTACCTGCTGGTTTTCTCTGAATACACCTGTTTGCTTTAAGATGCTGTCAACCAGTGTTGTTTTACCGTGGTCTACGTGCGCAATTATTGCCACGTTTCTTATTTTCGTGTTATCCATTGTTTATTGTTTCCTAATATCTCGTATATAGTGTTTTTTCTATTGTATTATAAACATGTTTTTTAAAACATATAAAAATATTTTTTGTCTTTTATTCTTGGTATTTGTCTTTCAGATAATCCTCTATTTTAATATTCAGCTTTTCGATTTTTTCTTTTAATTCCTTTTTCTCTTTTATTTGATTGTATTTATCCGTTGATATAATTATCAAATTGGTTATATCTATTACTCTTTCATCAATATCAAAAAAAGATTTATAATAAACTTTATCCGAAAAATTTCCGATAAAAATATGATTATATTTAAAAAATTCTTTATATATCGGAAAATATTCCTTGAAAAAAATATTTTTAGGATTTTTTATATCAGGGCTTGCGCACATATTGGATATAAAAATACCCGATTTTTTCAATGACTTTTTTATATAAGAAAAATAATTTTTGCTTAAAAATCTTAAATCGATTCCGTTATTATTTGCTACATCGGCTATGATTAAATCATACTTTTTTTTATTATTTCTTAAATATGTTATGCCGTCTTGCAAAATAAAATTATATTTTTCGCTCGGCGAAAAATTAAAATAATCCTTTGCAATATCTTCTATATTTTCTTCAATATCAACAACATCCGTTTCCTTAAGATTTTCAAAGAGGAATTCCATATCATTAACCAGTTTCCCCGAGCCTAAACCTATCAGCAAAATTTTCTCTATTTTAGGATTTATCAGGTATGAAATTAAAAAGTAATTTATATAAGGCAAATTTCCGCTGTAAAAATCCGTATTGATATATCCTGCCTGATATGTGCTGTCATAGTGAATAAATCTGCCTATTTCATTTTCAACAACTTTTATATTGTGAAAATCCGAATTCTTCTCATAAAGAATTTTGTCATTAAACTTTTTGCTGTTTATTATTTTTAACAGCTTGGAATTTGGCTTCTTTATTGCAAGATTTTCAGGTATTAATTCTTTATTTTCTACGTCCATAAAAATATTATTACATAAAACGTTGACATATAAAAAAAAATAATTAAATAAGAAATATGATTTTTGATTTTATAAAAAATAAAAAAGAATGTCAGCATAACAGGGTTCCGTTAAATACAGATGAAGCATATTGTCCTGATTGCGGTGAATTGGTAAAAAACAAATGGTATCTTGTACGCTGCGCTTGCTGTGATATTAAAAGAACTGCTCATAATCATTATGATGAGATAGTTCCCGATGATAAATTTTGTCATAATTGCGGAGCAACAGAATTCTATGTTGAAGAACTGAAAAATATAAATTTTATTGATGTAAATTATGCCGTTTATAAAAAAGAAGTAGTATACAGGCATTGTTGTTCCGCAAATGAAGTTTGGATAGAGAAGGAAGAAAATCTTTTAACTGAGAAAAGGTTGATTGAAGCTAAATAAAAAAACTCCTGCTAAATGCAGGAGCTTTTTTAATTTTGTATTTTAAATAGAATTTTCTTTCGTTAATCTGTCAATTTCGGCAATAATACTTTCAAGAGTTTCTTGAGCTTTATCATTGTCAACCTGACAGGTACCTGCATTCATGTGACCGCCGCCTGCATATTCATACATCATAGCGCCCACATCAATAGGACAAGACCTGTTTATTATTGATTTACCTACTGCAAATACGGTATTTTGTTTTTGCTTTCCGTAGAAAATATGAATCGATGAATTGCATTCGGGGAACAGTGCATATACCATAAATCTGTTTCCTACGTGGATTACTTCTTCGTTTCTGACATCTAAAATTACGGTATTGCCTTCAACTCTTGCACATCTTTTTATTTGTTCTTTGAATGAATCCTGTTCTTTGAAATATAAATCAATTCTTTCACGAACATCAGGATCTTCCATAATTTCGGTTATTGTTTTTTGAGAGCATAAGTCAACTAATTTTAACATCAAACTGTAATTTGAAATATTGAAATGTCTGAACCGACCTAAACCTGTCCTCGGATCCATTAAATAGTTTAATAATACCCAGCCTTGCGGATTTAAAACATCTTCCAGACTAAAGCTTGTACAATCCGCACGGTCAACAGCTTCCATTAAATCATTAAGGTTTGAAGAAAATCTGTCTTCGCCTCCAAAGTATTCATATATAATTCTTGCCGACGAAGGAGCGGCAGGTTCTATAATGTAATTGTCATTTATATTTTTTGTTCTTATGGATTCACTTGAATGGTGGTCAAATGCCATATAGACACCTGATGAATACGGTAAACTTGCGGTTATATCATTTTCCGTTAATTGAATTTTCCCATCTTGTACATCTTTTGGGTGTACAAATTTTACTTCCTCTATTAAACCAATTTCTTTTAGTAATGAAGCACATACTAAACCGTCAAAATTGGATCTCGTATATAATGTATAAATCTCACTCATATAAGACCTTTCTATCTGCCATAATCTAATATTATCATTTTTTTTATTTTTTTCAACAAAACAATTATTTTAGAGAATTTATTAATTCATTTATAGTATTTTCCTGAACCGTAATTTCTTCAATTCTTGTTTTTGTTTGTTCAATTAATTCAGGTTTTGCGTTAGCCATGAATTTTTTGTTATTTACTCTTGCAAGCAGGCTGTTTTTCTCTAAAGTAAGTTTTTCCAGTTTTTTAGTCTGTCTTTTTATTTCCTCGTTTAAGTCGATAAGACCCGTAAGAGGAATAATGATTTTTGAATTGCTTACAACGCAGGAAGCCGATTGTTTTACTGTAATGTGGTTTTCATCAACGTATTTTATTCCTTCAACCCTTGCAAGACGGTGAAGATATGCTTCTACAATCTTGAATATGGCTTCTTCTTCTTTTCCTGCTAATATCTCGATATTTATTTTTGTTGAAACGGGGATATTAAAGCTTTGTCTTACATTTCTTAATGATTTAATTGTTTCAAAAACAAGCTCCATTTGGGCATTCTCTTTTGTAAATACCAATTCATCTTTGAATATCGGGAAATCAGATAACATAATCGCTTTAATATCGGTATTTTTTGGTATTAACTGCCATATAGACTCGGTTATATGTGGCATAACGGGATGTAATAATCTTAATGTCATATCTAATACATATTTTAATACTCTTTGAGTATTTAGTTTAAGGTTATTATCCTGCAATTGGATTTTAGCAATTTCCACATACCAGTCGCAATATGAATTCCAGAAGAAATCATATAAAGAATGCGCCATTTCGCCTATTCTGTAGTTCTTTATATTATCGTTTGTTTCTTTAGCCGTTTCATTTAATTTATTTAAAATCCACTTATCTGCAATGGTTAAATTGTCAAAATCAATATCGTTATTATCGACACCGTCAAGATTTAAAAGAACAAACCTTGAAGCGTTCCAAATTTTATTTGCAAAATTTCTGCCGTATTCAAATTTTTCGTCACTGATTTTAATATCCTGTCCGCCATAAGTGCAAAGTGATGTCAAAGTGAACCTTAAAGCATCACATCCGTATTTATCGATTATTCCCACTGGGTCAATAGTGTTTCCTTTTGATTTAGACATTTTTTGTCCTGACTCGTCACGAATAAGTCCGTGAATATAAACAGTTGAGAAAGGAGCTTTTTTTGTAAACTCTTCGCCCATTGTAATCATTCTTGCAACCCAGAAGAAAATAATATCGAACCCTGTAACAAGAGTTGAAGTCGGATAGAATTTTTTGAAATCTTCAGCTTCGGTATTGGGCCAACCCATGGTTGAAAACGGCCATAATCCCGATGAAAACCACGTATCCAACACGTCAGATTCCTGTACATATTTATCGGGATTTGGATTTTGTTTCGCAACAACCATTTCTCCCGTTTCCTTATTGTAATATGCGGGTATCTGATGTCCCCACCATAACTGACGGGATATACACCAATCTCTTATATTTGTCATCCAACCCAGATAATTCTTTGTCCAACGTTCGGGTACAAATTTAATGTCGCCTTTTTCGATTGCTTCGATTGCTGCTTTTGCAAGCGGTGCCATCCTTACAAACCATTGTTCCGATAACAGCGGTTCTATTGTTGTATTACATCTTTGGCATTTGCCTACATTATGTTCTATCGGTTTAATTCTTACAAGCCTGTTTTGATATTGCAAGAGTTCCACAGTCTTTTGTCTTGCTTCTTCTCTTGTCAGACCTTGAATATCTATATAAACTTCGGGACAATGCTTCATTTTGCCTTGCTCATCTATAACCCAAATCGGTTTAAGTCCGTGACGTTTACCTACTTCATAATCGTTAGGGTCATGTGCAGGGGTGATTTTTACTGCACCTGTTCCAAAATGTCTGTCGACATATTCATCAGCTATAATAGGAATTTCTCTTCCCGTAAGCGGTACTAAAACAGTTTTTCCTACCAAATCTTTATATTTGTAATCATCAGGATGTACGGCAATTGCAGTATCTCCGAATATGGTTTCAGGTCGTGACGTCGCTACTACTATTGCGCCTTGTTCGTCTTTTAACGGATAGCTTATTTCCCATAAATTACTTTTTTCGGTTTCATAATCCGTTTCTATATCGGATATTGCACTCTGGCATCTCGGACACCAGTTTACTATGTATGCTCCTTTGTATATAAGATTTTTTTCATAAAGTTTAACAAATACTTCTTTTACCGCTTCAGAACACCCTTTATCAAGTGTAAAACGCTCTCTTGAAAGATCAAATGAAGCACCTAATCTCTTAAATTGATTTAATATTGCACTTTTATGTTCATTTGCCCACTGCCATGTGAGTTCAACAAATTTTTCTCTGCCTAAATCAAACCTTGTTTTGCCTTCTTCTCTGAGCTTTTTTTCAACTACATTCTGCGTGGCAATACCGGCATGATCGGTCCCCGGCATCCATAATGTTTCGTAACCGGACATTCTGTGATATCTTACCAAAATATCCTGTAGTGTTCCGTCCAATGCATGTCCCATGTGTAATACACCTGTTACATTCGGTGGCGGAATTACTATTGAATACGGCTCTTTTTCACTTTTTGCATTGGCTTTAAAACATTCATTATCTTCCCAAAATTTATATATGGCTTCTTCTGTTTCTTTTGCATTGTATACCGTAGGTAAATCTTCTATCTTTGTTAAACTCATTTTATTGCCCTTAACTTTTAATCGATTATAATAATATAATACGATAAAAATATAAGAACATAGAAATATATGAAAAAAATTGCTAAATTACTATTATTTAATGTTTTAATTTTAATATTTATACTGTTAATAATTGAATTATTTTTGGCTTTTAAGGAATATGATAAAGGAAGAAGATGCGATAATAATTCTTATAAAACAAGTGAATTAGTAAAATTTACTTTTAACCATTTTCAAAATTTAGTCGATTTTAAATATTTTTATGATTATGAAGCAATATTGAGAGAAAAATCTCATTTTAATTATCCAAAGCCTTTTATAGTACTTATGGGATGTTCTTTTACCCATGGTTCAACTTTGAATGATCATGAAACATTTAATTATGTTCTCGCAAATTATATTAAACATCCGGTATATAATTTAGGAGTATCTTCGGGTTCTACACGTGAAATGTTATATTTTTTAAGGAATAAAGAACTATTTAAATATTATACTGATGAAAAGACTGAAAATATAGAATATATTATATATACATTTATTCCGGATCATTTATACAGAATGATTTATGACCCTTATATATACAGTCCTCATTTTGAGGTTGTAAATGTTACATCTGACGGGAATTTAAAAAAACATTTAGTTTATAGAAAATTAAATAAAACACTGAAAAAAATCTTTATTTGCAGATATATTGAAGAACATAAATTTTATAAATATAATAATAACTTATTAGAATTATTTAATTTGTATATTAGTGAAATAAATGATGAAATAAAAAAGAATTATAAACCTGCCAAATTTGTGATATTTATTTATGAAGATTCTAATAAAATAAATTGGGATTTGTATGAACAGCAAGGAATTAAAGTAATAAAAGCTAAAGATATACTTAATGTTAATTTGCAATCTAATGAATATTATATATCCGATATGGATCATCATCCTAATGCAAAAGCTTGGCAGGTAATAGTTCCAGCTTTGGCAAAAGAATTAAATTTATAAAATAAAAGCCCCAAAAAGGGGCTTTTATCTATTTTATCAATGAACTTCCCGTCATCTCATCGGGTTTTTTTATTCCCATTATATCTAGAACCGTAGGAGCAATATCACATAAAGCTCCTGTTTCTTTTAATTTTATATCGCCTGCGTTAATTACAAACAAAGGAACAGGATTTGTGGTATGTGCTGTATATGGTGCGTGTGTTATCTTATCTTCCATACATTCGGCATTACCGTGGTCAGCTGTTAAAACAACTGCAATATCATTAGCTTTTGCTTTTTCGACGATTTTGCCTACACAGTTATCAACCGTTTCACAAGCTTTAACTGCGGCTTCCATAACCCCCGTGTGACCTACCATATCGGGGTTCGCAAAATTAACTAATATGAATCCGTAGTCTTTATTGTCTATAGCCTCGAGAACTTTTTCACAAACTTCAGGTGCGCTCATTTCAGGCTGCATATCATAAGTTGCAACTTTAGGAGAATTAACAAGAACTCTGGTTTCAAGCTTATTTGGTGCTTCAACTCCGCCGTTAAAGAAAAATGTAACATGTGCATATTTCTCTGTTTCTGCGGTTCTGAATTGTTTTATTCCGTTTTTATCAAGAACTTCACCTAAAATATTTGTAAGTTTTTGAGGTTCAAATGCAACAGGGAACGGGAATGTAGCATCATATTGCGTAAATGTTACATAGTATATATTTTTCCTTATTGCCTTTCTGTTAAATCCGTCAAAATTTTCAAAGTTTATTGCTTTTGATATCTCTCTTGCACGGTCAGGTCTAAAGTTAAAGAAGATTACGGCATCGTTATCCTGTATTCTTGAATTTGGAACATCTATTACGGCAGGTTCAACAAATTCATCGGTAACACCTTTTTCGTAAGATGCTTTTACTGCTTCTATTGCACTTTCTGCTTTATTTCCTTCTCCCATTACAAGCATATTATATGCTTTTTCAACTCTATCCCAGCGGTTATCCCTGTCCATTGCA
>CANQLK010000056.1 GCA_947624665.1 Candidatus Gastranaerophilales bacterium | reverse complement strand
TTGTATTTTTTATTGAAAAATGATGCGACGCATTTGATTCTATTTCTATATATGAATTTTTGACGGTTAATTGCCCCATCATCGTATCGCCCGCTTTTTTAACATATTTATTGTCAAAATGATTTTCGCCTATTGATGATAAATTACTTAAATCAACATCGGATTTATGACTAATATCTCCGGTATTCAGGATTTCTTTCATACAATTTTGAAATGTTTGGTTAAAATCTTTTATTTTTCCTTCGAAAACATTCATTTTTTCTTTAATGGAATTAAGCACATCTTCAGCATATTGAGAAGCTTTCATTGTTTTATCACCGGATAGAAGCATATCTTCCAATAACTTTTCTGGAGAGATATCGGAAGTTTCTTTTACTTTAAAACATCTTTCAAGTTTTCTGCTTATAATTTGCAAAATTCTGATTATATAGTCAAAAACCCATTCTAAGGTTGTAAAATTGAAATAAGTAGAGTTTTTAAACTCAGTTTCTTGTTTAATTACCAATTCTAATTTCAAAGAAATATGTTCATTTTTTTTTAATACGCCATATTGGGAACCTTCAATGGGAAAAGTTATATAACTGCCATTTTTATTACCAATTTCATTAATTGAATAATCAATTCCTTCATTTAGGACATAAATTTTTCCGTCCTCGGATATAAATTCGACAACAAGTTCGGAAGATTTTTCTATTAAAAAATCGAAATCAAATTTTTTATTTGAAGAATTACCTTCATAGTTATTAACAGGAATTATTGATGATACGGTCATTTATTTTCTCCTTCTTTTTTTAAATCAACGAAATAGGAACAAATAGCATCTAAGAACTTAGTGCGTTCAACTATATTTGGACTTTTATTTTTATCTGATTTTAAAAACTCGTAAACATAAATGGTCAATTTTGCAAAGTTGTATTTTTCTTCTTGGCTTAACTTCCGATTATTTTTTAACTTATCTTGCAGATATTTAAAATCCGAATATATAAGAATATATTCCTTTTCATCAACACAGATTAATTTTTCAAAGAATTGATAATCAGATTCAGACAAACAAGCTCTAAAGAAAGACAAATCTTTCTTTTTAAATGCATTAAAATCGTCCATAAATTCAGATAATAGATTAAAGAATTCATCTGTATCGGTTTTAATAAAACCGAATTTTTTAATTTGTTTTAAATAATCATTAGCAGCTTTAATATGGTTTTCTTTAAGGGTATAGTCAATATACAGTTCGGCTCTGTTGACATCCGTTTTTGCGATTTCAAGAATTTGTTGCCAATTTTTTAAATTTTTTTCTTTTTCCTGCTTATCTTTTTCTTGTTTATCTAAAGCGGAAAAATCTTTAAGAAAATGTTTGGCAAGTGTTTTAACATTTTCATTATCAATATCATTTAATTTTTTTAATTGTTCATCTTCGGACAAATTATAAGAAAAAACTTCTTTAGCCCAATTATAAGCTATTATTTCAAATTCCAATTTTTGTAATGCGGTTTCCAGTTTTTCCGTATCAATATTTATTAAGAACTTCTTATATTTTTTATAATAAATAGAAGCGTTAATATCTCTATCGTCAAGAAAAGACAAAATAATCGAATAAAAAAATTGTGATTTAAAATCACACAACTTGGCGTGAACGGTTTTAGCCTGCCATTGTTCTTTTTCAGCCAATAATTCAATAATTGATAAACCGTTTTTAAAAGAAGCTGCAATAATATCTTCATTATTTTTATATAAAACAGCCCTGTTAATAGCAGATTTAAGAGCATTATCGAAAACTTCCATCTGCCAATTGTACAATTGTTGATTTTCATATACTTGCATTTTTTGTAAAATTGAAGCAAGTTTATCTTTTTTAACTTTAAAAGCAACGGTTCTAAAAATAGGGTGGGAAAAAGATATTTCATCAATTTTAGAGTTTATTAAATCTTCAAGTTCAGAAATAAATTCTTTAGATTTACCTTGGACATTTTTACCTTTTAAAGAATAAAATCCGTTATCTGCGAAAAGGATTTCCTGTTCCCAAGTATCAATAAAGTTACTCAGTTCAAGGATTTTGGTTTTATCAATATTTTGGGCATCAGGATTATTTTTGGAATTGTCCGTATTATCCGAATTAAATTTGTGCAATAAAAAAGAACCGTTATTAGGGTTCTCTGAATTAATAATCTGCATATTTCCTTCTTTCTGTAAAAGTAAAAAATTAAATTACGATATTAGACAAAACCTGCATTTGTCCTGCTTTATAATTTTGTTCATCTTTAAAAGCTCTAAGAGCTGCATTAGAATATAATTTATCAGCCTGAAATTCATACTCTTGAGCTCTGCTTTCAGCATTATTTAAGCAAGTAAGAGCATTTAACTCACCGTTTTCTTTAATACCGGAATTAATATCAGTAAGGGTATCAGAGGAAACAGACAAATTAGATGCAGCGAATTTAGATTTTTCGCTTCCCATCTTCAAAATAGCTTGAAGTCTTTTATTTCTGGCTTCTTCAATACCGGCTTGTCTTACTTTTCCGGCATCATCTTTCATTTTTTCTGCTTGAACCATTATTTCATTATTTTGATATTCACTGACAGCCTGTTGGGCTTTCATTTGCAGAATACCTATAGTGGCAGACATAGCGGTTGATAATATTGCAGATGAGGTAACAGCTATAGCTGAAGCTGTGGGAGTACACATTATTTTTTTCCTTTCCGATTTTTGTAAAAAAACTCAAATCCTTCTTTTAATTTCAAATTTTCAGGATGAGGATTATCAAATTTAAAGCCTAATTTTTTTAACCATTTTTTCGCTTCTTTATTAGATTTATAAATATAGTTAAACATAATGTTATATTTTTTTGATTTTTCTTTTATTTGCGAAGAAACTTCCCGCCAAAAAGCAGATTTATTAATATTTACAAATTTAGTTGTAAGAAGCCAAACCGAAGCAATAGATTTATCTTGTTCAAACAATTCCCAAAATCCACCCATTGCAATTGGTATTAAAGTTTTATTCGATGAAAAGCCATAGAGAATATAGAAATTTTTATCTTTCAGGCTTAAAACTGTTTTATTTAACCAATTTTTACCATATAAAGCTAAAAGTTCTTCTAAATCTTCATTTCTTAAATTATTTAGAATAAATAAAATTTCTTCTATATTATCAGCTTTTTTAAGCATTAGTATCAGCCACCGTAACGTCAATGGAAATAGAATTTATGGTTAAAGGAAAAGGATAAATTTGTTTAATATGAACCTGAGCATTTTGGGAGTAATCATAAAGAGAGAAAGCATTAATGCTGCCCGAATATAAGAAATCGGCATTATTAACACTGTTAATGCTTCTTATATTTTGCATCATAGAACCATCGGAGCCGATAATAAAGAAGTCTTCTCTGGACTTATCGACATTAATGTTAACTTCATTAATGATTTTAATTAAGCCGTGGGTATTTTCACCTTCCAAATTAAGAGTTTTGAGTTCAAATTCGTATGGCAGACCGACCACTATTTTAGAGGCGGGATAGTCAAGAGTAATTTTACCATTTTTAACAATTTTATCAGTCACAACGCAGCCATCAGCAAGGATATTAACCGTTTCATTTTCCAAGTGATTTAAACCCGAAAGCGTAGAAACGGGAGTACCCTGATATCGAAGCGAGCAATCCAGAAATATTCCGTCACTTGTTTTTTGAACGAATCTTGAAGCAAGACGTTCAATAAATCGTTTTGTTTTACCGTTAATTTGTCTTTTAACAACGAAGTAGGGAACATCTTCAAAGCCTTCTCTGATAACAGCAACGGATTCAAATTTACCTTTAGTTTCATGCCTGTGCCAGCCAACGACTTCTTGTTTTTTGTTATAAGTGAGGGCATTAACGGTTCCGTCGGACATAACGCACCAAAGAATTCTATAAGGTTCTTTAGAGTATGCCATATCAACGACTTGTTTACCATCGAATAAGTGATTAGCGAAAATAGAAAGTTCTTCGCCGTCATATCCGTTAGAGATATAGGTATAACCCAAATCTCTTACAACTGAGCCTCCTGATTGAACGAATAAAATCATATTACCGGACACCACGGGAGATACTTGTGAACAGCCGTAAAAGCTTTGCGGCGAAGCATTAAGAGAATCCGAGGCGGTAAATGCGCCGTCAGCGCCATTAAGTGACCATTCTCCGCCGGAGGTTAAGAGAATTAAATCATTTAAAGCAATGACATGCCTGATTTCATTAACTTCTCTTTCGGAAAGAGTAATATTAATAGCATCTGTTGAATTAAGAGGTCTTGAAACATTGAAATTGTTATTAGTAGAGGTTTGAGAGGCAACAAGCTGCTGGGGATTATTTTTTAGACATCCGTACACTTTTCGTTGTTGGAAGTAATTAACGCAAGCCGGGTAATTGGATTTATCAAACGGATTAGTGAAAATCGGAGCAGTGGAAGATAAATCCGGTTCTATCTTATCATCTATAAAAGTTGTAGAAGATGTAGTGCCCACATAAGCATAAATTCCGTTAACATTTTTATAAATATTATATTCCGTTGCATTTGCTACGGCAGAAAAAGTTATTGTTATATATTCGGTAGTTCCCCAATAGCCTTCGAGTTCACCTGTTACGCTAACAACCGCCGAGCGGTTACTTTCTTCATAAGTATCTTTACTAACAGCGGTAACAACATATTTATAAGTTGTAGGATGTTCATTACCGCCTGTCCAAGTTGCGGAAAGATTAGCAGGCGGAACTATAGAAGGAGAGAAGCTAATTGATTTTAGCTGCCAGTTGGTATGAGAGAGTCTTGAAAGTTCACAAGGAGCATAATTAGGATGGCATAGAGTAAGCACATCGGCATTTTGAGCATATTTTATATTAAATAAGGAATCGGAAGTATAGGAAGTTTGAATTTCAACAGGAGAGCCGTTAGTGTTTGTAATTTGACCGCCATCTTTAATAAATCTTGCATATTTTGCACCGAGTTCAATAATATAAGTTTGTTCGGTATTAAAGGAAAAAGGAATCAATTTAACTTTATCGTTGGAGTTTTTAACTTCGCAGACAAGTTCCAAACCGGCTCTATTGCTGACACAACCTTCGGCTCTAACGAAACCGTTTTTTAAGGTTTGAAGTCCGACACTATATTTAGCCAAATCATTTCTGGAATATAAAGCGGGACTAATTTCACCGCCCGTGAATGATTTTTGAGTATATCTGGTCATGTTTTACCCCTTATCTGATATCAAGCCAAGAGCAGGAATCAATATTTTTGATATAGCCCTCTGAAGCATTAACGGTTTTAGCTTTAGCAAGCATATTGGTATAGATTGAAAGAGAATCATTTTGGATAGTTCTGTTACCCGTAATAGAAGGAGCGGCAAGAAAAGCCAAATACCAACTAAGTGCCATTACAAATTCAGAGGAAAAGAAAGTTTCATTTTCAACCGATTTAGTGTATCTTAATACGGCGGGAGTCAAATTAGTATTAATAACTTTTTGTCCGCTGCTATTTGAAGCGACTTCAAATTCTACAATTTCGTTATTAATATAAGGAATTATTTCTCTTGCAAACAAGCAATCATTAGGGTAATCAAATTCATAAAGAAATTTTGGATTTTGAGGAATATTTCCCGTCAAAGCAAGTTCTCTATAGGTATTGGCGAAATTCCAATCAAAATCTTTAAGAACTTGTTCTCTTGCGCTGTCATAGAATTCATCAAGAACAGCGGTATTTTTATTACCCTGATTAGCATTTTGAATACCAACACTAACCCGTAAATTTTTTAAAGCGATATTAAATATTTTAGATTTAGTATAATTCATATTTTCACCCTTAAACAACTAAAAAAAGATATCCGGCTTTTGCCGGATATCAACAAGATTGGACGAAGTAAACTAAACGTTATGGAAACTTTCCTGAACGCCGTCAACAACACCTGCAAGAATTTTGCCCGTCGTAGGAGCAGAACCGCCCGAAAGGGTATAATACAATCTCACGAAACCGAGATTTCCCTTAGGTAAAAATTTTATATTGCTTACAGCTCCTTTAATAAGGTCAGAGAGTTGAAGTGTTTGTTCAATTAAAGTAACCGGAGAAGAGAATGTTTCTTCGTTAGCGGTTTGAACTTTAATTGAAAGTGTTTCTAAATTATTAAAGTCTTCTGTCACCTGAATAAATACTTCAACGGGAGTGCCGAAAGATACTTCTCTTGCGCCCAAATCCAAAATATTTTCGGAGGCACAATCAGCCGTAACAGCTTGGTTATTTGAAAATAAACCTTGTTCATCTAATATCATATTATCATCCTTCCATTATTAAGATACTAAAGTTTCATTGCAAGAGATTAACTCACATTCACGAATAGGAATATTTTTATAATGAAGAATATTTTCATCAAGGTATTCTTTAAAAGTGAAGTTAACATTGGTTTTATTTTTTAATTGAGCTTCAAAATACATTAAGACGGTAGAATTGCAATATATAACGGTTTTACCTGTTTTAGCAAATCTTCTGATTTTATAATAAGCCTGATTTAAGAGTTCTTCTATATCGCTGGCGGATTCTGATTTAAGGTTATTTATACTTAAATTAGCGATACGGCAGGTAGAGCGCCAATCTCTGACGGAAAGTCCGACATCCATTTTATAATGGTCTTGATATACTTTACGTTTACCGCCTGTAGAGCTTGTTTCAGTCATAACACCGTCATCTTTGTGCTGAACACCAGCTTGAGAGCCTTGAGGGTATAAAAGAGAGGTATGTAAATCACCCCAGGTTACGAACCAAACGGAGGTATTATCCTCACCTTTACCGCCCGCATCGATAATATTAGAGCCTATTTTCTTCAAATCATTGGATTTTTTTGAATATCTTACGGTTAAGCCGTCAAAAGCGGCAGCATTTTCTTTAATGCTTCCGTAAAAAATCGTTTCTTGAAGTTTTTGGTTCATTGCTTCAATAAAAGCAGAAGACTCTGATAATCTGAATAATTTAGGATTTTCCGATTTATCAACCAAATCAACATCAACGATAGAGTATGTTTCAAGCATGCCTGTAACATCTTTAACCTGTTCGGTAGTTGATTTAGAAGAAGGTACATATCCGTAAAGATTTCTAAAGACAGCGGACGGAAGCCCTGTTCTGATGGTTGTAATATGGTTAGAGCCGTCATTACATTGAAGGGCATTAGCATCCTGCAAGATTTCATTAGTTTCGGACATCATTTCGATAATTTCGGCTGCGATTTTACCGTTTTCGGTTCTTTTTAATCTGTCAGCCAAAGTTAAATAACCAGCGCCAAGTGTAGCCATTGTTTTTTCCTTTCATTTTTAACTACTGCATTGTTGGGAATAAAATATCTTCCCTGTTTTCTTTAGGGGAAACAGCACTGCCAACAGCGTAAATAGAATCATTACGCATTTGCTTACCGATTTCATAAAACATTTTAATAATTTTAGGATGACAGCAAAGACCCGTTTCTTTAAATATTTCCTGAACTTCGGGATTAGCGAAATGATTGTAAGCTGTATTTGCAGTACTTAAGGTATTAGAGAAATTGGCTCCTCCAATTTCCTTGTCCGTCAAAAGTGCTGTTTTATATTCATTTATTCTTTGTCTTTGTTGTTCAGCAATAGTTTTAGAGAAATTATCACCCGTTAACTGAGAGAGCTTCACTGCCAAAGCCATTAATTCGTTAGCACCTTTTTGAGATAAGTTATATTTTCCTGCCAATTCGTTAAATTCATTTAATAAATTTTCGTCGTAGCAAAAATTTTCGGGAAGTTGAACTTCCGAATAATCGTAGAATTCGGGTTTTCCGAAATAGATTTCATTGCTTGCCAAAGCTTCAGAGGGCAAATCAGGATTAATCGGTTGTTCATAAGGATTAACCCCCAAAGCTAAAGTTTGATTTTCTTGTAAATTTTCGTCTGACATATTTCCTCCTTTTATGTAACTCCGAGAAGCGATATTAAATCACTTCCGTAAACTTCAGAGCCTGCAATATTTTTAATAATTTCAGACCCTTGTTTAATCTGTTCTATTTTTTGTTTTTCATTTTGATTATCTTCATTTTGCTGTTTAAGCTTTTCTACTTCTCTTGTAGGAACGATTTGTTCGGGAGAAATATTGGCAAAATCAGCATAATCGTCAATAATTTTATTAGCATTAAGTTTATTTTTAATTGAAGGGTCAAGAGATTGAGCGAGATTAATGGTAAAAGTGGTAAATCTTTCCATAGCGGATATTTTTACGGCTTTTTGAGCTTGGGCCAAAGTAGAAACAAATTCAATATCCATATCAGCGCCGATAATTTCCTGCGGAGGTTCGGGCAGTATACATAGTCTGGCACATTCAGAGTATGTCCAGGAAAGAATTTGGCTCAACCCGTTATGAATTTGCTGCAGTAAAGGAGAAAGAAGCACCATTTTTTCCTCTTTTAATTCATTTACTTCAGTTGCCGTTCTGGAGCGTTCAGCCGTATTTAAAATCATGGCAAATAAATCATTATAGAATATTTCTTTAATTGAGGTTTTCAATTTTTCTATAATAGAATCAACTTCTAAAACTCTCGGGTTAATTTCATAAATAGGAGAAAGTCCTCGGCCGTTTTCATCTTCTTCAATAAAAGCAGCAGGCGCATCAATCATTTTTTTGTTTTTAAGACTAGCAGGGCCTTTATACGTAGGGCTAATCATTTTTTTAACAGCCTTACCTTCTTCAATAACCATGCTCATTAATTGTTTAACATCAGGAAGAGCGTTAACTCCGGGACATTCACTCGGGTACACATCTTCTCCGTTAACTTCCGACTCAAAAACGGCATAAGGGAACTTATCAAACCCGCTTTTCGACAGGAATTTTTCTTCTTTAGAAGCAGTTTCATAGTAAACCGAAATAAATTTTTTATCTTTCGCCCAAACGGAATTTGGCATAAATTCTTTATTAGGTTCAACAAAATGTACAACTTCAAACAATTCCTCATATCGATTAGAATGAATAGCCGCTAAAACTTCTTTTGAAACATTTTCTTCCCCGAACCTGTCATATAAATTTTTAGCTGTTTCCATAAACACCCTGCAAATAGTATCTACTTCACCTTGCATGTTCTTTGCAATTCTATACGAACCGATAGGTAAAAGAGAGCAGTGGAGTACGGAATTTTCGTCACTTAAAAGAGCAAGAACCGAAATACCGAATACCCCGATTTGTTTATAGACGGCAGGCAGAATTCTGTAAAGATTAGAGGAATTAAAAATATCTCTAAAAAGATTTTCAAGTTTACCGCACCAGGACTTAACCAAATAACCTTCCGCCTGTCCGTAATTTCTGACCTTAACCTTGAACCAGTTAGTTGCAGGGCTTGTAGCACCTGACATCATACCCGATGAGAAATTACGAACAGCCAAGAGAGGAGTTGAATCTTTAATTTTTTTATTTTTAGCAGGCTGTTTATTAACCGAACGAGCAAGGAACCTGACCGAACGAGGCAAAAAATAATCGGCAAGCTCTTGCCAATCGGATTTTAAAGCATTATAAGCTGTTTCCAGTTCATTTAACCTGCAATTAAAATATTTTTTAGTATATTTTGTTTCAGCCATATTATTCCCCTAACAACTTTTTCTTTGAAGAAATAATTTCATCTTCCACTCCGTTATTAGAAGTTTTGATATTAGGATTAATAATCGGATTTTCACCTGCACGATTTTTTACATTGGATTTTTGAACGGAAGCATCAGCCTGAACAGCTTTTTTAATTTCTTCCGTTTCTGTTGCGACAGATGGAATTTTAGGTTTTGTGCACATAATTTTCTCCTTCCTTTAGTGCAAAAATAATCGGAAGTTATTTCCGATTACTGTTTTTATGTTATATAAGCAGGTATTTATAAATACGGATCGAAATTAGAGTCAAGAATAACAATATCTTCTTTTTCGTCAATTAAATACGAATAGTAATTAATAGCGAAAATTCCCATCATAAGACTATCAGCGAAATCAGGACTTTCGCCTTGTTCGGATTTCATATCTTTTTTTGACTGAATAAAAATTTGTCCGTTAGGTTTAAAAGATTTTTTAATATATTCAAGCTGAGAAACAGTAAGATCGGAAGATATTTTCAGCCATTCGTTATCAATATAATCTTTTAAAGTGAGATACCCGTCAGCTCTTCTGTTTAGGGCATTAGGGCGGTTACTTGAGGCAGCTCCGTTAAATTTTATAGTATTGGGAATAACATTTTTAATGCTAACATATA
>CANQLK010000055.1 GCA_947624665.1 Candidatus Gastranaerophilales bacterium | reverse complement strand
AGGTTGCAGAACATGCTCAGGAACAGGTTGGCTGGAAGTATTAGGTGCAGGCATGGTACATGCCAATGTATTAAGAAATGTCGGTATTGACCCTGAAATATATTCGGGATTTGCATTCGGCATGGGGGTTGAACGTCTTACAATGTTAAAATATGCGATTAACGATATAAGATTGTTCTTTAATAATGATGTAAGATTTTTGAATCAGTTTTAATCATGCCGGCAAAAAGAATAATACCATGTTTAGATGTGAAAGACGGGCAGACCGTAAAGGGTGTAAATTTTGAGAATTTACGATATGCGGGTGATGCTGTAGAGCTTGCGGAGAGATATTCACGGCAAGGTGCGGACGAGCTTGTTTTTTTAGATATAACAGCGACGAACGAAAAGAGAAGCACAACCGTAGAGATGGTAAAAAAAGTTGCGAGTAAGGTGTTTATCCCATTTACGGTAGGCGGGGGAATAAAAACGACTGAAGATATAAAAAGGCTGTTAAATGCAGGAGCAGACAAAGTTGCAATAAATTCAGCCGCAGTAAAAAATCCCGATATAATTAATGAGTCCGCAAATTATTTTGGATCGCAATGTATAGTAGCAGCCATTGATGCGAAGAGAATTGACGGAGATTTTTATGTACACATAAATGCGGGGAAAATAAATACGGGGATAAAGCTTTTATATTGGATAAAAGAGGTTGAGAGAAGAGGTGCCGGCGAAATATTACTGACTTCTATGGATGCGGACGGAACACAAAACGGGTTCGATATAGAGATGACGAAACTTGCAGCTCAGAATAGCGGTATACCCATAATAGCATCAGGCGGAGCAGGAGCGGAAATAAAGCATTTTACGGATGTTTTTACAGTCGGTATGGCAGATGCGGCATTAGCGGCTTCAATTTTTCATTTTGACACATTAAGTATTCCACAGTTAAAAAAGATGCTTAATAAAAGAGATATTGAGGTAAGGATATAATAATGACAGATAAAGTAAAATTTGATCCGGGGATGGGAGAGCTGGTTGTTAACTTTAATGATTACATAAATGATATATACTCACACATATTAAATCTTTATTCTCCGCACCAAAAGAGGATGCAATTTAAACTTTATTTAAACAAAATTAAAGATTATATGAAAAATAATATGGGATTTTATTTGGGCTGCCTGCTATGGGCGTATGTATTGGTAAAAGAGAACATTAACAATCCAAAAGAAATAGAAGGCAACGAATTTTTGAATTTAAATAAGGAAGAACTCAAAAAATATGATTATACACTTCAAATAAATTTTCTAGATAATTATTTTGATTCATTTGAGAGAGACAGTGCATATTATGCCGGAAAGAAAATAGTAATATCACAGAAATGGAGAGATATAGTTGCACTATATACCGAATTTCTTGAAATGAATAAAGGGTTTACAGAAACCAAAATGACATCCGACATAAAGTTACCTGAAAAGATTAAGAATATAAATTTAAATATTGAAGGAATAAAAGATATACTAAATACGGCAATTACAAAAAAGGATTTAAGTATAATTTTAGATACGGAAATATCATTAGAAACTTGATATAGTTTCATTTTTCTTATATTGTATATGTAAGTAATATGGTAAAATATCGAAATGGATGATAATATAAACCTACCTTATGAAGAGCTTGCAGAAGAGTGTAATATAATCGATTCCGTAAGCACAAAGGAATCAATAAATAAGATTATTTCATTATCGAATAAGTACCCGAACGAACATCTGGTATTAATTTATAATTACTTTTTTGAGCATTCGAACAACTATGAAATATTAGTATTTTTATTAAATAAAATAGATAAATTCAAGGATAAAAAAAGCCTTCCCATTTTAATAGATTCACTTTTAATGAAAGAAAAATTATCGTTAAGAATAAAAGATAATGATAATTTAAACAGAATACGCTCAAATATAGCAAAAGCATTAGCAAATACAAAAGATTCGCAAGCGGTATATCCGCTGTTATATTGTTTAAACAACCGGGAAGAGAATTATAAAGTAAAATTATCCTGCGCAGAAGCACTTGGAAAAATCGGTGACAGGTATGCAGTTCTGCCGTTAATGAATATATTAAAAGATGAAAACGAGTCATCGGTATACGTAAAAGAATCAGCGATATCTGCACTTGGCATGATAGGAGATGAAAAAGCCGTAGATTCACTGGTAAGCATACTTGAAACAAAAAAAGGTATATTGGATAAATTCACATTTTTGAAAGAACGTGCGCTGGAAGCATTAAATAAACTGAGTTTTAAAGGTGAACGTGTAATAAAAGCCGTTGAAAAATCATTGATAGACGAATCACCGCAAGTAAGAATAAATGCTATAGAAGTCCTAATGAATTCGGGGGATGATAGAGCGGAAGAGCTTATAAAAAGAGCATTAAGTGATTTAAACGGTGAAGTTGTGCAAAATGCCGTAATTGCACTATATAATATGCTTGGTGAAGAGGTATTGGAAGAAATAATAGAATCCGAAAATTATACGGATATGGCAAAAAAAGAAGCAATAAAACTTAAAGAAACATTAACCGATGAAAATGAGCAAGGAGAAGATGACAATGAATAATGCCATATTACTATTGTCAGGAGGTTTAGACTCGGTTGTAAGCTTAAACGTCATAAAAGAACAAGGAATAAAAAATATATTGGCTCTAACCTTTAATTACGGTCAAAAGTCCTTTGAAAAAGAAAAGAATTCATCAATATCAATATCAAAATATTACGAAATCAAACACGAAATAATTACGCTGGATTGGTTGAAAAACATATCCAAATCATCGTTAACTTCGAATAGAAATATCCCTATGCCTGATATTTTGGACTTGGATAATAAAGAAATAATGAAAAAGACAGCGGAATCGGTATGGATACCCAACAGAAACGGATTATTTATAAATATTGCAGCCTGCTATGCCGAAACATATAATTATGACACAATAATAATCGGAGCCAATAAAGAAGAGGCAGGAACTTTTAAAGACAATTCAATCGAATTCATAAATGCAATAAACAATTCATTAAAAAATTCCACACAGAAACAAATAACAACAGTCGCTCCGTTAATTAACAAAACCAAATACGAAATAGTAAAATGCGCAATTGACTACAACATACCGTTTGATTTAATAAACAGCTGTTATGAATCGGGAACAAAACATTGCGGTAAATGTGAATCTTGTATTAGATTAAAAAGGGCATTGGAACAAAATAACAGAGCTGATATAATAGAAAAGATATTTAAAATAGGATAATATATGAGAAAACTATTTATTGATGAAGAGATAAAATACACAGGTGAGCAGCTTGCACCACATTGGATATATAAAAATTTTAAGATTATGGGTAATGCGATAGTAGCATTTGTAGGAGAATGCAGCGTAAATTTAAATCACATGGTTGATATTGAAGATGTTATCAACAATGAACCTATATACAGCAAAAAAATGCTTAATATAATAGAAGAAAATTTTAATTCATCACTTGTTGAAACCGTATATAAACAGAGATTACTTGTAAATATTACAAAAGAACTTATTGAGAAAAAAAATCCGAATATAAACATAAGAAGAAGCGGAGATGATATATATATAGATGATAAAAAGCTATCGGTATCCATAGCAACAAAATCAATAACATCGACACTAATACATTTCGGATTAAATATAACGGCAGAAGATGCACCTGTAAAAGCAGCCGATTTAATTAACGATGCTAAAATTACGGACATAAAACAATTTGCAAATGATATACTAAACACATATTGTGAAGAAACAGAAGATATAAATTTTGCCGCTTCAAAAGTTAGAGGGGTTATTTAATGGCTAATACGGACTTTGAAATAAAAAGAAAAAAGAAAAAGAAATTCAGATTCGGATATCTGTATTTATTTTTGTTTATATTCTTGGCGGCATTGGCATTTTTTTCATATATGGTTGATTCGCTTTCGCCTGATATTGATGTAACCATTGGTAATAATGATAAACTGACTCTTGGTGAATCCGAAATGGACGTTGAAATAAAAGAAATTGACGAGCGCTTAAAATGGATACAAATGGAAGACGAACTTCCTTCTGTAGCAATAAGAAATCCCGAGAACAAAAATAAAAAAGAAAAAGATATAACGGAAGAAAATAACCAAAAAATATCTGATGATGATATGAAAGAAGATACGAAAGAAAATACTAAAAAAGAACAAAACAAGGAAAAAAATCCTCCAAGACCAAATATAAATGACATAAAAAAGCCGACACAATCAGATTATGATTTCAGAGCTCAAAATGAAAATCAAAATAATAAAGCCGTAATTCCGGCTCCAAAACCTTCTGTAACAAAAGTATATTTAGGCTCATATTCAACAATCGATGAAGCAATGGAAGTACAAAATAAAATATCGGCAAGCTCACCAGATATTACACCGTTTGTTAAAACGCAAAACAGCCGTTTCATAGTCCAATTGGGTTCTTTTTCCAATAAAGAAAAAGCGGAAAATTTGGTTATGAGATTAAAACAACAGGGATATTCTCCTAAAATTAATTATGAAAACTAAAAGACGGTAATTAACCGTCTTTTAGCTTGTCGGATAGATTTTTTATATTGATTAACCTAAACCGGCATATTTAGGGGTAGCTTTTTGAATATTTTGAGCTTCAGCCTGTTCTACTGATTGTAATTCATTTTGTGTTGCCGTTATTTGAGTTTCAATTTTTTTCATTTGTAAATCCAATTGATTTTCCATAGCAGCTATATTAGCAGCTTCTACGTTTCTTGCATAATCAGCTTTTACGGAATTAATAGTGTTTGCGGTTATTGTATCCAATGAGGCTTGGTGCGCAGCAATTTGTTCCGGAGTTAGCGAAGTATTTGTAGCAAAATTAGAATCAATACCGTTATTTGCCAAATATTCATTTTGTGAAGTCTGAATTGCTGCAGCCGCTCTTTGCTGGTTATTCGGATTTTGGTCATATGCATTTTGATTGAATGCAACAAGACTGCTGTAGCAACCCGTATTTTCTGCCCATTCATCAGAAGTAATTACACCATCTGCAACTGCTGCAGAATAATTTAATAAATTTTGTTTTTCCTCTTGAATCATCGTTAATTGGAGTTGAAGCATATTTAATCTGCTCGTTAATGCCAATTTACGACTTGCAAACAATACATAACCCATAACTACCTGCCTTTTAAATTTTAACTAACCCACACTTTAATAAAAAATTTTTAAAACTCATAATTGCGCAAGAATTTGTATATCTGATTTATACGGTTTGATTTGTCCGTATCCCTTTATCTGAAGGTTTTTTGACCTTTACGACTTAAATTTTTTGCATAAAATTGATATATTAAATATATAATTCAAAAATATTCAGAATATATTTATTAAATAAAACATTTTTAAATTTAAATTAATATTTCTTAACAAAAGAAATAATAGAAAATAAAAAACGGCATTTTATGCCGTTTATAAAGGTAGATAGTTATTCAAATGATGATTATTAGTTAAAATATTTATTTAATATTAGCCTAAACCTGCATACTTAGGAGTTGCACTCTGAATATTTTGAGCTTCAGCCTGTTCTACTGATTGTAATTCATTTTGTGTAGCTGATATTTGAGTTTCGATTTTTTTCATTTGTAAATCCAATTGATTTTCCATAGCAGCTATATTAGCAGCTTCTACGTTTCTTGCATAATCAGCTTTTACGGAATTAATAGTGTTTGCGGTTATTGTATCCAATGAGGCTTGGTGCGCAGCAATTTGTTCCGGAGTTAGCGAAGTATTTGTAGCAAAATTAGAATCAATACCGTTATTTGCCAAATATTCATTTTGTGAAGTCTGAATTGCTGCAGCCGCTCTTTGCTGGTTATTCGGATTTTGGTCATATGCATTTTGATTGAATGCAACAAGACTGCTGTAGCAACCCGTATTTTCTGCCCATTCATCAGAAGTAATTACACCATCTGCAACTGCTGCAGAATAATTTAATAAATTTTGTTTTTCCTCTTGAATCATCGTTAATTGGAGTTGAAGCATATTTAATCTGCTTGTTAATGCCAATTTTCGACTTGCGAACAATACATAACCCATAACTAACCACCCTTTCTTACCATTTCACACCAGTCTGTTATTTTTCATTTTACAATTCATATTGCAAAACGTTTTCAAAGTTATTTTCACACAATTTTGAACTTACTTACATTCATATAAAAACAATTTTTTTTCTTAAATTTCAGCAAGCTTAACAAAACTTAATATTAAACTTTTGATGATTTTTTTCTAAACAGAAAATAACCTGCAATAAAAATAATAATGTTAGGTAAATTAGCAGCAATAAAAGGGTTAAAAATCCTGTTATAGCCTAAAGAAAAAGAGAATGCTCTTATTATGTAATAACAGAAGAGAATAGCAATTGTGAAAATAAGACCTCTGTTATGTCTTACTCTAGGTGGAGTTATAGCCAAGGGTACGCCAATCAAAACGAAAACCAGTGTGGTAAAAGGAAGTGAAAATTTTTCCCAAAAATGCACCTGATATTTAGCAAGTATTTTATCGGGAATATTTGGATAATTATTCGAATTCAGATACGGAAACAGCTGGAAAATATTAAATTCCGAACCGTCATTTTTCTTATCCAACTGTTTTTGAATATCACTGCCAAAATCCGCAATAGATTTTTCTATCCAAGAGGTATTAAGAGTTTTTCCTACTTTTGATATGGTATATACCGAAGCATTATCAAACTGCCAGCCTTCAAGTACTGAAGTACCTGTTTTAGCTTGCAATATTTGAACATTTTTATCATCTGATAAATCGAGTATCGTAACGTTTTCAAACTGCTTATCTTCGCATTTTTCAACATAGAAAAGTCTTTTTAATTTATTTCCGTCTTTAAGTTCTTTAATAGAAAAATTACGCTTGCCTTCAGGGATGTTTCTTTGAACAATCGAATACAAAGCCAAAGTTTTAGATTGATCCGTTGTTAAAGGAACTATTGTTTCATTGATAAAGAAAGCTATAATTGCCATAATAATCGCAAAAATAAATATCGGTTTTGATATTCTTTCAATACTGATTCCGCAAGCTTTTAAAATTGTTATTTCGGATTGCAGACACATTTTATTAATTGTCATAACCGTTGCAAATAGTACACTCATCGGAATTGTCATGACTATAACTGCGGGAAGATTCAGAAGAATAATCATCAAAGCTATTTTTAATGACATTCCGTATGTTGAAATTTGTTTTATTAAAGAAATAAATGTATCGGAAGCAAAGACTATTGAGGTGAATACAACGACACCCAAAATAAATACTTCAAAAATTTGTTTTAATATAAATTTGTCTATGGTTATAAATTTAAATAAATGTTTCATACATTAATTTTAAACAAAAAACAGATATTTTCAAATTAAAGATTAGACCATGATTTGGAAAATTCATTTAGAGTATCGTTAATATCTGCATTATTTAAAAGGATTTCCTGCAAAAATTGTGAAGATAAAATATTCAGGTCTTTTTTATTTTTTATATTAATAAGAGGCGGCTGTAAATATTTTAATTGACTGGCACTTTGAATTCTGCATTCGGATTCGATATCCGAACTATTATTTATATCGGTAAAATAAGCATCTTGCAAAGCGAATTTATTAACGGGCAGAACCGTTGTTAATTTTGATAATTCAAGTTGATTTTGAGTATTTGTAAGAAAAATCGCAAATTTTAAAGCGGCTTCTTTATGTTTTGAACGTTTTGGAATTGCAAGATTCATTAACGAGAAATCATATAAATTTGTGCTGCCTGTTAACTGCGGTATAACTTTTGTTTTTTTATATATTTCAGGCGCATTTTCTTTAATCATATTAATAAAATTAGATCCCGTAATTATAAATGCAAGCTGCCCTGACATATACTTTTCCAATGTATCTCTATGGCTTTGAGTTATACTCTCGGGCGGAATCAGTCCTTTATCATATATATATTTTAATTTCTTAAAAACTTCGACAGATTTTTCCGAATTAACTGTCGATGGGGAATTTATATTATATTTATTCAGAATTTTTAAAAGAGTATCATTTTCACAAAGGTTAATCATTGTAAGATAACCATTATGATTATTAATTTTCAGATTAAAAAGTTCATCATAAGTATGCGGCAATTCTTGAATTTTATATTCGGAATTATAGAGTGTTATTGATGAAGTGGCATAAAACGGTATCCCGAAATAATTATTGTTATACTTTAAGACCTCTAAAATATTATCATTAAATTGAGTAAGTGAATCGGCATTAATATAATGCAGCGCACCTTTTTGTGCAAGCAGCAGAGAAAAATCAGGTGTTAAATTAACCAAATCAGGCGGATTGTCTGTCATAACAGATGCCAAGGTTCTTTTTTCTCCTTCCGAGTATGGAACATCAATCCACTTAATTTTTATTTCGGGATTTTGTTTCTCAAACTCAGATATAACATTATTTATATATTTATCAAAAGTTCCTAACTGTAAAGTCCAAAAGATAACCGTATTCTCCGTTTTATTTTCGGACATCCTTAGATAAACTGCAAAATAATAAAACAGCAAAATTGAAAGAATAAATATAATAATTTTTTTTAGATTCATAATATCTATTATAATAAATTTAATTTAAATTATAGAAAGAATTATTAAGAAAAATAACAACAGTATAAAATTGAAGCAATTACAGTTTTTGAAATGCTTTATAAAAATATCTAAATAAAAGGAAGTAAAAGTAAGAAAAGGAAAGGGAATGTAAAATGGATGGAATTGGAAATGTAAACGGATTAACACACGATACAGGTGTTAAAGATTTAAAGGAAAAGCCGGTCAGAGTCAAACTTGATGAACCCGTAGACACTTTGGAACTAAGCAACAAAGTTGATGCAGAAAAGGTTAAAGAAAAATCAAATCCTGTAAAGAAAATTGGTGTAGGTATTGCTACATTATCCATACCAACAACAGGCATAGGACAGCTTATTAATGGAGAACCAAAGAAAGCACTAAAATATTTCGGCAGACAAGCCGGACTTAGCGTATTATGCGGAGCAGGTATAGGTGTAGCATTTGTAGCTTCTGCAGGTGCAATAGCTGCAATCGGCGGAACCGTAGCTGTTGCCGCCGCAATAGGAATGGGAATAAATCACATAGCAAGCATTGTAGATGCAGTAAAAAATGCATAACAATATTTAATTATAAAAAGAAGAGAGCTTAATGCTCTCTTCTTTTTTATTTGACATCTTTATAAGAACCTGTATATCTGTCCTGATATGAAGTATGCAATAATTTGTGTGCTTCATGACTACCGGGTTTACCACCTAAGCACTCAGCATATAACTTTTTAATATCAGGATTTAAATGAGATTTTCTGTACTCAAGATTTTTGTCCTCTGCATACAAACCTTGAGCTCTTTTCTCTTTAATTGAGCTGTCAAGGCAGCTTACAGGCTGACCGCCGCCATTAACGCAACCGCCTGGGCAAGCCATAACCTCCATTATATCAAAATCAGCTTTACCCGATTTAAGTTCCTTAATGGATTTTTCGGCTTCTTTTAACGTTGAAACAACTCTGACTCTAACTTGTTTACCTTTTATGTCAATAATAGTATCTTTTGTTCTTGAAGAAGCATCAACACCTCTTAACGGAGTAACATCTATATTAGAAAGTTCTTCCCCCGTTACATAGTAGTATGCTGTTCTGACAGCGGCTTCAGCTACACCGCCTGAGGCACCGAATATTGTTCCTGCACCTGAGTATTGACCGAAGGGTGAGTCTGCTTTTTCTTCTTTAAGCTTTTTAAAGTCAATACCTGCTGCTTTAATCATTTTTGCAAATTCTTGAGTAGTTAAAACTATATCGGTTTCACCGTAAAGTTGTTCTCTTATTGCTTCATATTTTTTTGCGGTGCAAGGCATAATTGATACTACGACTATATTATCCTTGTTGTATCCTTCATAGTATTTCGGAAGGAATTCTTTTACAACGGGTGATAACATACCTTGCGGTGATTTACAGGATGATAAATGCGGTAATAAATCGGGATGTTGAGTTTCCATATATCTTACCCACGCAGGACAGCAAGATGTAAACATAGGAAGAACTCCGCCTTTTGTAAGTCTTTCTACAAGCTCGTTGGCTTCTTCAGTTATGGTTAAATCAGCCGAAAAATTTGTATCAAATACGAGATCAAAACCGAGTCGTCTGAGTGCAGCATATATTTTACCTATCGAATTTTCACCGGGTTCTAAGTTAAACTCTTCGCCTAATGCAACCCTAACGGATGGTGCAACCTGAACAACAACTTTTTTATCTTTATCGTTAATTTTTTCCCAGACTCTATCAATATCAGATTTAATTGAAATTGCACCTGTAGGACAAACAGCCTGACATTGTCCGCAA
>CANQLK010000054.1 GCA_947624665.1 Candidatus Gastranaerophilales bacterium | reverse complement strand
CTACCGCTGACGGGTTTGAAACATACGGCGTTACGGGTGTAGCACTTGTAAGCTTTATAATTTTGGGTGTTTTTCTTCCCGAATATCAAATCCAATTACTTACTTGGATTTTTGTAATGAGATATTTAATGATAATTACATCTGTTATTTCATACGGAATTAACAATCTTATAAACAAAGTAGTATATGCGGATAAATCCGATATGGACTTTGAAGCTCCTTTAACAAATTTAGTATGGATTACATCAATTTTATCAATAGGTATGACATTCTCGGTAAGCCGTTATTTATTGGCAAATCTGCCGAATAATTTATGGCTGACGCTGTCGGTAATAATAAGCTGCGGTACGTTAGGTGCGGCATTAATTCCTGAATTTACAAAAGTATTTACAAGTCCTAAAGCGAAGCATACCTGCGAAGTTGTAACAGCTTCAAAAGAAGGCGGAGCTTCGTTGACTATATTATCTGGGATAGTTTCGGGTAATTTCTCGGGATTTTGGATCGGACTTGTTATTGTTTTATTAATGGCAATATCATATTTTGCAAGTTTAAATATTCCATCCGAGATTATGCAATACTCGTCAATATTTGCATTCGGACTTGTTGCATTCGGATTTTTAGGAATGGGCCCTGTTACTATCGCTGTTGACAGTTACGGCCCTGTTACCGATAATGCTCAATCCGTTTATGAATTATCGCTGATTGAAGAAATTCCAAATATTAAAGAAGAAATAAAAAATGAATTCGGGTTTGAACCTAATTTTGAAACAGCTAAAAAGTTTCTGGAGCAAAATGACGGAGCAGGCAATACATTTAAAGCAACTTCAAAGCCTGTACTTATAGGTACTGCCGTTGTAGGTGCTACTACTATGATTTTCTCTTTGATACTTGTTATCGAAAAGACACTGGGTATACCGCCTGAAGGGATTTTAAATCTCTTAAATCCTTATACTATACTTGGATTATTAATGGGCGGAGCCGTAATATACTGGTTCAGCGGTGCTTCCATGCAAGCTGTTACTACGGGTGCATACAGAGCCGTTGAATACATTTCACAGAATATAAAACTCGGTGAGTCTGATGACAAAAAAGCAAATGTAAACAATTCAAAAGATGTAGTTAAAATATGTACGGAATATGCACAAAAAGGCATGGCAAATATATTTATAGCTCTTTTTGCTTTTGCGCTTTCACTTGCATGCCTGTCGGCACCGATAAATGATAACAATAGTCCCGTTTCATTCTTTGTAAGTTACTTAATAGGGATAGCGATTTTCGGATTATTTCAAGCGGTATTTATGGCGAATGCAGGCGGATGTTGGGATAATGCAAAGAAAATTGTTGAAGTTGATTTGGAAGAAAAAGGCACACCATTGCATGATGCAACAGTAGTAGGAGATACGGTAGGCGATCCGTTTAAGGATACTTCATCCGTAGCTATGAATCCGATTATAAAATTTACGACATTATTCGGACTTTTGGCAATGGAAATTGCTATATTTCCGTCATTTGCGAAGGCATCGCACATAGCAGGCGGTATATTGTTTATAATAGCAATTATATTTGTTCTGCGCTCATTTTACGGAATGAGAATACCGACAAAAAAATAAAAATAAAGGTAAAAAAAGAGCGTATCAAAATGATACGCTCTTTTTTTTTCAGAAAAACAGTCTTAATAATCGGAAGAAATATTTTCTTCTTCATCTTCATCATCTTTTGAATAATTAGTATCGAAATCATCGGGTAATAAGTCGTTATCCGGCCAGATTGTGGTATCATCAGCTCTGGTAGCAGAGAGATTTTCGCTTGCCGTAAAATCGGAATCAGACAAATCAGCTTCTTTAACGATACAACCTGCCATATCGGCATCGGTAAAATTGCAGTAATTAACCGAAGCATAACTGAAATCGGTACCGTTAAGCACGCTTTCGGAGAAATCACATTCAACGACGGTAGCTCTGGTAAAATCAGCCGCATTTAAGTCGCTGCCTGCGAAATTACAATTGGACAAATGAGCATCCGTAAAAGATGTACCTGTAAGTTCGGTATTAGTAAAGTCAATATTTTCCATAGTTATGTTAGAAAAATCGAGTTCGGTTAAATCGATTTCTCCTACATTCTTTTTATAATTATTGTACTCATCAGGATTTTTAATTATTAATTCCGCAAGTTCTTCTTTTGAATACATTAAATTTTCTCCTTTTCTGATATGCTTCAACCATAATCCTATTCCCCAATTTAACAATTTTATAACATAAAACAAATTATTAAGGAATAATTTTATTTTCTTATTTATTTTTATAATGTCAATAGTCTTTTTATGGCAATTTTAAATAGAAGTATGTTTTTAAATAAATATGGTTGGATTTTTGGAAGAAATATTTTGAATATAAAAGAGTCAGGACAGAATATAAATATATTAACAAATAGAATAAACGGGGTGAAAGAATATAATCCCGAAATCGGTATAGAAACAAATAATAAAGATTTGTTTATAAAGCCGCAGGCTGCAACCGATTTGAGGAGATGCACACGACCACCCGTTGCTGCAAGAAATTTATACAATACAAGACAATTACTTAAAGCCTATTCTCACCCTAAATTCGTAAAAACATTAATAAAAAATAATGAAAAAATTTCGGAATTATTGGAATCCGCAGGTTTAAAGCAGGTTGTTTATCCCGAAAATATATTAAACATATCAAATTCACATATATTAACAACTACGGCATGTGCAATGAACATAGCAAATGAAATGGGAATATCTGCGGCAGATAAAAAAGTTTTAGAAGAAGCATGCACGTTTCATGATTTCGGGAAGATATTAATTCCGCCCGAATTGTTATGCAAGCCTGGAGAATTAACAGAAGAAGAACGAAATATAATGGATTTGCATTCCGTGTTGGGATATGAACTTTTATCATCAACGGGAATGAATGAAAGAGTATTGAATTTAATAAAAAATCATCATAATCCTATGTCTGAAAATACGGATATAATCGGACAAATATTGTCTGTCGCCGATATTTATTCGGCGCTTAGAGAGCAAAGAAGCTACAAAACTTCAATGTCTGAAAAAGAGGCATTATCTCTCTTAGACCAAAAAGCTAAAAATGGTGAAGTAAGTACAGAAGTAGTGAATGCATTAAAAGCATCAATAATATCCGCCCACAAGGCATAAAAGAAAGAACCTTTAAGGTTCTTTCAAGGATTATGATTTAAAGTTATAATTAAACAGCTCTGTGAACTTTGCCTGCTTTTAAACAGGAAGTACAAACTTTAATTCTTTTAACGGTACCATTTTCCATAATTTTTACCGACTGTAAGTTCGGTGATTGTCTGTAAACATTATGTTTATGAGAAAATGAGAGTTTAGCTGCCTTCAAAGGTTTTTTTCCGCATATTTCGCATTCTACCGACATTTTATTTTCCTTTCAAATATCTTATAATAATTCATTATTATGGATAATAAATTAAACAAAACTAATAATCAAGCGTTTTATATGCATAATATTAAATAATCTAAACAAAGCATCGGAATAAACTGTAAAAAGGTATTTATTTATAATACAATAAGCATATTGAGGATATGTTAAATGGAATATGGAAATAAAAGCATAAGAGAGAAAATAGAGGAGAGAGAAAGAATATATTTATCCCCCTATGCTGTTAAAAGCAGTGAGACACAAGGCAGGAAAAGATACGAAGAACCTTGCGGGCTGAGAACCGAGTTTCAAAGGGACAGGGATAGAATTCTTCATTCAAAAGCATTCAGAAGATTAAAACATAAGACTCAGGTATTTTTTTCGCCTTATGATGACCATTTCAGAACCAGAATGACACACACGCTTGAGGTATCACAAATTGCAAGGACTATTTCAAGAGCGCTTGATCTTAATGAAGATTTAACGGAAGCAATTACTTTAGGTCATGATTTGGGACATACTCCCTTCGGACATAGCGGAGAACGTGTTTTAAACGAGCTTATGCCCGGCGGCTACAGACACAATGAACAAAGCGTAAGAGTCGTTGAATTTATTGAAGATTTAAATTTAACACGTGAAACTCTGGACGGAATACTTAATCATTCTTATGAATGTACTCCTCACACTCTCGAAGGCGAAGTTGTAAGGCTGTCCGATAAAATAGCATATTTAAATCATGATATTCAAGATGCAATCAGGGCGAACATTATTAAAGCGGAAGACATTCCCGAAGAAAGCGTAAAATATTTTTCTACAACCAACCGTATAAGAATAACTAAATTTGTAAGTGATATTGTTGAAAACAGCATGAATAAAGATAAAATATTAATGTCGGAAGAATGCTTTAAACAATTTAAATCACTTAGAAAATGGATGTTCGAACACGTCTATAATAATTCACCCGCAAAACAGGAAGAAGATAAAGCACAAAATGTTATAAAAAGATTGTTTGAACTTTATTTCGATAATTTGAAAAAAATGTATCCGCACGCAAACGAAACCGACATTATGAGAACAGTATGCGACTATGTATCAGGCATGACCGACCGTTATGTATTAATTAAGTACGAAGAAAATTTTTTACCTTCACCGTTTGCGCAGAAAAATAATGATGAATTTTTATACAAACTGGCATTAATGAACGGATTAAACAAATAAATGACGGAAATAAAAAAAACATACAATGAAGTTATTGACGAAATAAGAAACCGCATTGATATATTGGATGTAGTTCAGTCCAGAGTCGTTTTAAAGAAAAAAGGTCAGAATTATTGGGGTTGCTGTCCTTTTCATAATGAAAAAACACCATCATTCTGTGTAAATGTACAAAAAGGAATTTTCAAATGTTTTGGTTGCGGAGAAGGCGGAGATGCCATAAGTTTTTTAATGAAAATTAATAACCAATCATTTTCCGAAGTAATAAAAGATTTAGCTTCTCAATATAATATAGAATTGCCCGATTCATACGGAAACTCAAAACAATACACCGAAGAGAAGCAGCAGATGAAAGATTTACTTTCAAAAGCCTGCGATTATTATTATGAAAATCTTCTTAACTCAACCGAAGCTAAACCCGCCTTGGAATATTTGGAGAAAAGAGGAATTACAAAAGAAATTATAGCCGAATATAAACTGGGATATTCATTAAAGGGATATACGGAGCTGGAGAAGCATTTTAAAGCACAATACACTCCTTCAATAATGGAAAAAGCAGGGTTGATTGTCAAAACGGAGAAGAATGAAAATATTGACAGATTCAGACACCGAATAATGATTCCGATAAGAGATGAATCGGGAAATGTTATTGCATTTGGAGCAAGAGCAATCGAGGCAAATCAAAACCCAAAATATTTAAATTCCCCCGATACTCTTTTATACAACAAGAGCCGTATTTTATACGGAATAAATGTAGCAAAAGAAAAAATGATTCAGGATGATTATGTAGTAATAATGGAAGGATATTTTGACGTAATATCGGCGCAGGCGGCAGGCTTAAAAAATGCCGTAGCTTCTTGCGGAACGGCTCTAACTGTTGACCATGTCAGACTAATTGCAAAATATTCGAAATCAAGAAAAATATATCTGGCATTTGACACGGATTCTGCGGGATTAAAAGCGACTCAAAGAAGTACGGAAGTTATTAAAGAAGCTTTTGAGGGTTTGGGAAATCTTAAAATATATGATAAATCATATTCATCGATAACTGATGACAAATACACTTGTGAAATAAGGGTAGTAGCACCTTTTGACAGCAAAGACCCTGATGAATATATAAGAGAATTCGGAATCGAAGAATATAAAAAATACATAAAAAAAGCGCCTTTACTCTTGGATTTTGAACTGGAACAAATTCTTAAAGACTACTCAAATGATTTTTCTCCAACAGATAAGTTAGCTCTTATAAAAAAAATCATGCCTTTAATCGAGGAAATTCAAAATAATATCATTCAAAATGAATATATAAAGATAATATCCGAAAGAATAAATGTTGATGAAGCTGCACTTTTAAGAGAAGTCAACAGAAGTAATATAGGGCAAAGCCGTTATAATAAGGACTTCTCGAGAATTGTAACAAAATCTTCAAATATCAGTGAAAAAGCACAAAAAAATTTATTATCCTTGTTTCTACTCGGTAGAAGCATTTCAGACAATAAATATCTTTCGGAAACTATAAAAAATGTTAAATTTATAAATAAAAATTTAATTATTATCAAAGAAGCAATTGACAAAATATCATGTGAGATAAATAATAATGTGGACCGATTAATACAGTCCCTGTATGTACAATTTGCCGAGGATAATCAATTAAAGGATATAATTACAGATTTAATATATATAGCTGACAGTTTTAAAAACCTGTCGGAAAAGGATTTTAAAGCAGCAGTGCAGGAGAACGCAGCTAAAATTACTCAGTATTGGAATACTTGTGAGAAAAACGAATTATCTACAAAATACAAAAAACTGGATGATGATGATATAGAATCAATGCAAATTCAAATGCAAATAAGAGAAAAAATTAGAAATAAACAAAAAATCGGAGAATAACTTTAATGAGCAAAAAGAAACTTTCAGATTTATCAGTAGTCGGAATAATTGACGAGGAAGAAGAAATCGAAAACGAAACATCGGAAACTTCAGGCATTTTGATGATGGCAGAATCAGAATCAATAAGCCGTGACGGAATGGATGTTATAATTAATGCCGAACGCAACAAAATTATTGATACTATGGAAAATGAAGATTTATTTTCCTCTGAATTATCGGACGAAGAAGATGATGAAGATGTATCATTAACGGATGCACTTTTACCAAAAGGAGTTTCCTTTGATGACCCTGTCAGAATGTATTTAAGAGAAATAGGAAGAATTAAACTTTTAACCGCCGAACAGGAAATAGATTTGGCTAAAAAAATCATTCAAGGCGGAAATACGGGTGTCATCGCAAAAAGAAAACTTGTTCAGGCAAACTTAAGACTTGTTGTCAGTATCGCAAAAAAATATGTCGGCAGAGGCATGCTGTTTTTGGATTTAATTCAGGAAGGCAACCTCGGATTAATTAGAGCTGCCGAAAAATTTGATCACGAAAGAGGGTATAAGTTCTCTACTTATGCTACCTGGTGGATTAGACAAGCAATTACAAGAGCAATCGCCGATCAGGCAAGAACTATCAGAATCCCTGTTCACATGGTTGAAACAATTAATAAACTTAAAAAAGTTACAAGAAAATTAGCTCAGGAACTTTCAAGAAAACCTACAGAAGAAGAATTGGCTGTTGAAATGAATATTTCGGTTCCCAAGTTAAGAGAAATAATAAAAGTAGCTCAAGAACCGTTATCGCTTGAAACTCCTATCGGTAAAGAAGAAGATTCAAGATTAGGCGACTTCATTGAAGATAAAGATGCCGATGTTCCCGTTAAAACGGTTGCACAAGAACTCTTAAGAGAAGATTTAGCCGAAGTTCTCAGCGGTTTATCACCCAGAGAACGTGACGTTCTTCGTTTAAGGTTCGGTATGGATGATGGAAGACAAAGAACGCTTGAAGAAGTCGGTCAATTATTCGGCGTTACAAGAGAACGTATCAGACAAATTGAAGCTAAAGCTTTAAGAAAACTCAGACACCCTAACAGAAGTAAACGTTTGAAAGAATATATTGAAGTTTAATCTAAAAAAGAGGACTTTTTAAGTCCTCTTTTTATGTTTAATCATTGGTTACAATTTATGTTTATGATTAATTTTCTATAGTATTATTATTATTGATGAAAAAATTTATTTTCAAACTTTCGATTGTATTATTTATCGGTATTATTGTTTTATACCTTATTTTTTTATTCTTACTTCCAGATATATTAAGTTCTAACGTTTTCAAAAACAAAATATACAATTACCTGTACGAAAAAACAGGAATTACAATAACAAGTGAGAATATAGCCGTAAAAACATACCCTAATTTGTATATAAATTTCAGTGCGGATAAATTTAAAATTGTTAATAAAAATTCTGAATTGTTAAATGCAAAAGATGCAGTAATAGTTTTTGATTTAAAAAGTTTGAGTTTGAAAAAACTTAATGTTGATTATGTTTTTGTTAACGAAGTAGGTATTTCTGATATAGTAAACAAAAAGGATACGGGAAGCAAATCTAACTATAAATTTACCAAATTGCCGGAAGTATTGATAAAAAAGGCGGAAATATGGATAGACAGGGAAAATTCTAACAGCGCATTCGTAACTGTTGAAAATTTACGCCAGATTAATAAGGAAGGAAGAACAGAATTCACGTTCAACTCGGAAATTGTTTCCGATATTCTGAGAAACACTGTAGTTATGGGGCAAAATGGGTATTTATACTATGAAAACGGTTCCTTATATGCCAAAAACTTCCAAATTTTAATTGGAACCTCAGCTTTATATTTAAACGGAAAAATTACTGACTATAAGCACGAAAATACCAATTTGAATATAAAGGGAAAAGACATTCCGATTGACGGTATAATGGCTTCTCTTTTATATTTTCAAAAAATAAAATCACATGGAAAAAAATTCATTGAAAATTTTTATGATTTTTCAGGAAATGCTGATGTTAATATAACAATAGATAAAAACGGATTATGGGGTAAATTTTGTGCTAAAGATCTAGCGGGCAATAGTGTTCTTTTTAAAGTTCCGATAAAATTTCCTCATGTTGATTTTATTTTCAACGGTAGAAAAATAACAGCCAATTCAAAAGGATTGTTTGGCGGTGAAGCTGTTTTTTCCGAATTTATCGTTTCAAATCTTGCTCAAGACGGGCAAATTATTAAAGGCAGTGTAAAATCAAATCTTAGTGATAAATTTGCGGATAAATATATTCCTGATTTCAATATTAAGGGGAGTGCAAATGCAGGTGTTTTTTACACTATAAAAAACGGAAAAATAGAAGTGACATATCTTCTTCGAATTCCGAAAGGTTCTGATTTATATTACAAAAATGCATATTTAGGATTGGAAGATAAAGAAAGAAGGCTGTTTGTAAAGACAAGAAAAGAAAATGATAAACTTTCAATTACAAACTATGATTATTCGGTAAAAGAAAATAATAAAATTACAAAAATTATAAAAGGCGACGGATTATTTCTTAAAGAAAAAGGTCATTTAACTCCTCAATATCTTACATTTAAAACTCAAAACGATGCTCCTGTTTCTGTTATAGGTTCTTTCCATAAATATGTAGAGGGCGGTGTTTTCAACGGCGACCTTAAATATGACTTTAAAAATAATTTAATAACGGGTATTTTTGATATTAAGAATTCGAAATACAAAGATTTTGATATTGCAAACGCAAAAGTAAATGCAAATTCCAAAAATGTAATAATAGAAGCAATGGGGAAATATAAAGACTCACCGTTTAAATGCTACTTAAACGCTCTTAACAGATTTGACGATAATATAAAAATCTATAATATGGATTTATTCTTAGATAAATATACGGTTAAAAAGAGTGCAAATCCTTCACCAATAAATATCAAAATCCCCGAAAAGGTAAAAGATATTGATGTTGATATTGATAAATGGACAATAAAAGTAAATAAAATAATAAGAAAACGGATGGTAATATCAGATATCATTGTAACAGGAAGCATTCACAATAAAATATTTAACTTTAAAGTACCAAATATCAGCTTTGCGAAAGGAAATATAAGCGGGAAAGGAGTTTATAACTATAGAAATAAATCATCAAATGTAAGCATAAATGCAGAAAATATAGATTCCGGGGTTGTTGCGGATGTAATATTTGAACTCCCCGGGCAAATTGAAGGAATAGCTAATGCTTCATTAACAGCCAATACCCGCAACGGTTTTGACGATGTAAAAGCTTCGGTTGATTTTTCGGTAGAAAACGGATTTCTTCCGAAATTGGGCAGCACGGAATTTATGATTAAAAAATCTAAACTGGTAAAAAGACCGTTTAAAGTAAAAGTATCCGATATTGTTAACATTGATGTTAAAAATATGAAAGCTTTAAGCTCTAATCTTAAAGGACATTTTTCACTTGATAATCAAAAAATAGAAAATGCAAAAATAAGTTCTTCTCAAAAATATTTTGCCTTGCTGATTGAAGGAAACTATGATATCGATAATGAACAGGCTAATCTTAATATATTCGGCAAATATAATCAGGATAAAATAAGCAGGGTAAAAATATTATTCGTGCCGTTATCATTTATCTTAAAAGTGATATTAAGAACCGAAAATCCGACAAACGAATATCAAACGAAGCTAAGCGAAGTGCCTCCCGTAGAAATAAACGAAAACGAAAAAGAATCTGCTTTTAGAGTAAAAATTGACGGTAATATTAATAACAACGATGTAAAAGTTGAGATGAAAAGAATAAAATAATTTAACAAAAAAATTTTTTTGTATTAGAATATAAATGTAGTCCCCTTTCGTCTAATGGTAGGACGCAACACTCTGGATGTTGCTATCGAGGTTCGAATCCTTGAGG
>CANQLK010000053.1 GCA_947624665.1 Candidatus Gastranaerophilales bacterium | reverse complement strand
ACTGCTGATATATGCCAAATCTAAATCTAAAGTTATCATAAGCGCTCGTGTATTAGTCCTATATTATATTAAAGTTTTTTTCCCGATTTTTATTGTATTTTTTTATTCAAATGTTATAAAAATTTACATAATTTTTTGCGCCGAATAGAAACATTTTTATGATTGGCATATAATATAAGCAAGGTAGATTATGAAAAAATCGATTTGTTTATTTATTTTAATATCTGTTTTGTTATCAGGAGCTTGTTCCTTTGCTGAAAAGTCTTTTGAAGATAAGAAAAAAGACATTATAGCCGTTTACAATTCCAATAATTTGGAAGAAGCTTATAAATTGATTTCAAAAATGCCCGAAGACGAAAGAGATTATGAAATATGGTATTTGCTTGGTAATCTTTCTCAGGATTTAAATAATGAAGCGAATGCATCATTCTTTTTACAAAAATCAATTATGATGAAGCCTGAATTTGATAAGGCGCATTATAATCTAGCTAATATATATTTAAATCAAAAAAAGTATAATATGGCGGTTAAAGAGTATAAGCTCGCCATAAAATATAAAAAAGATTTTGCCTATTATCATTATAACCTCGGGTGTGCATATTTAGGCTTGAAAGAGTATAAAGAAGCTAAATCGGCATTTGAAAAAGCCGTCAAACTAAAACCTGATGAGGCATCTTTCTATTATAATTTAGCTTTTGCCTGTAAAAATTTAAATGATGATAAATGTTTAAAAAATGCTTTAGAAAGCTATAATAAATACAAAAAAGAAGAAGAAAAATAATTATGTATGATTATTTAAAAGGACATATTGTAAATAAGCAGATAAATTCATACAGAGGCTCTCATATCGTCTTGGAAGTTAATAATATCGGTTATCTGATATTGACGGGTAAAAGTACTGTTGAACGTCTTAATGATTCCGATGAAGTCAAAATATACGTTTCTTTAACCCACAGAGAAGATGTAATGAGCCTTACGGGGTTTATTACAAAGGAAGAAAGAGATATTTTTAATATTCTTCAAAGTGTTTCGGGAATTGGCGTTAAGCTTGCACTTTTGATTTTGGACGAATTCTCTGTATCCGAACTTATTGATATAATGATTAGAGAGGATTTTAAGGAGCTTTCAAGAGCAAAAGGAGTCGGTGCTAAAGTCGCTCAAAAAATTATTCTTGAACTAAAAGATAAATTAATTAATTGGTCTAATGTTACTCCCGTTGATGTTTCGGATATTGATGTTAAACAAGCGGATACGGAAATTCTTGTTGAGGTTCAAAGCGTATTGATTTCTTTGGGATATAGTTCGGAAGAAGCCAAAACCGCAGTAAAAAATGTATTAAGTGTCAGAAAAGAACTTAATAAAACCGAAGATATTTTAAAGTATTCACTTGAGTATTTGTCAAAAGCACAATAAAAGGTAAAAATATGAAAATATTATTTGCAACATTTGAATTGGCTCCGTTTACAAAAGTAGGCGGGCTTGCGGATGTTATGGGGTCATTGCCTAAATATTTACAGCAAGATGGCTTTGAAATGGCTGTTTTTACTCCTTTTATCGGCAGTATTGACCGTGAAAAATATAATATTAAAGAAATTGAAAATTCTTCTTTAAGGCTTCAATTCGGATATGCGCAGTATGTATTTACCTTAAAAATGTGTAAGCTTCCCGATACGAATATTAATGTATTTTTTATTGATAATCCAAAATTCTATTCCTGTTTTGATAAGGTATATCCGCAGGGAATAGACAGCTGGTATGAGCAGGAAAGATTTATATGCTTTTCAAAAGCTATACTTGAATATGCAAGGGCGATTAATTTTAAACCCGATATAATTCATTGTAACGACTGGCATACTGCAATGATACCCGTTTGGTTAAAAACTTCATACAAAAATGATGAATTTTATAAAAATACAAAAACGGTATTTTCTATTCACAATTTGGCATATCAGGGTAAATATTTCCCTGAAATACTTGATTTTGCAGGAATAAACAGAGATGAAGTATATCATCAATACGGTTTGGAACATTTTGGCATGTTGGATTGGATGAAAGGGGCAATAAATTATTCCGATAAAGTTATAGCTGTTTCGCCTAAATATGCACAAGAAATTCTTACTTATGATATGGGTGAAGGTTTGGATTGGACTTTGAGAAATAACAGCTACAAGCTTGAAGGTATTCTAAACGGTATTGATTATAATGAATTTAATCCCGAAACGGATAAGAATATAAGATATAACTACAATATTGAAACAATTCAAAATAAGGAAAAATGTAAAAGTGATATATTAAAAGATTATTGGTTGGAATATAAAAAAGACAGACCCTTAATTGCAATAATATCAAGACTTGTGGAACAAAAAGGGATTGACCTTTTAAAGACTGTAGAAAATGAATTGCGTGAACTTGATGCGGATATAATTATCTTAGGCACGGGCGAAAAAAGATATGAGGATTTCTTTGTATGGTTAAGCTATAATTCAAATAACATACGAGCCAGAATAGAATACAGAGCTGATTTATGCGATAAAATATACGCAGGTGCCGATATGTTTTTAATGCCGTCAAGGTTTGAACCGTGCGGACTTTCACAGCTGATTGCATTAAAATACGGTACAATTCCGATAGTTCGTGCAACGGGCGGGCTTGATAATACCATTAATGCGTATCCGAATGAAAACGCTGACGGCTTTAAGTTCTATAATTATAATGCGCATGAAATGTTAGCCTCGATTCAATATGCAATAAATACATATAAAAATAAATCAGAATGGCAAAAACTTGTTACTAATGCTATGAATGCTGATTTTTCCTGGTATAAAAGCGCAAAAAAATATTCGGATATATATAGAAATTTAATTACTTAAAAAGGAATATTTAATAATCTCATAATTTTTATATAAACAGATAATCCTATTGAATTAAGGCTATGTTGTATTCCTTTTAATTCAGGAGTATTTTCTATTCGTTTTTCAGGAAAACTGTCTAAGGAATATAATTCCAATATAACAATTTCAGGTAGGATTCCGAATCTTAAAATAACACTGCCGCCGACTCCTGAGGTAACATAAATATGTTTATTATTTTCGACTATATAGCCTTTATTATATCTTTGTCCCCATATAGAAGGTGTAAAAATCCCGCCGAGTATGGGCAAATAAACTTGTCCTCCATGCAAGTGTCCGCTTAATGTTAATGATACAAAATCAGGTACTTCGGGAAATAAATCGGGATTATGAGATAATAAAATTATGGTTTCCTCCGAGTTCTTTACTTTTACTACTTCTTTAGGCTCGGGGTGAAAATGCCACATATCTTTTAATCCGTATATTGTTAAAGGTTTATTGTTTATAGTGTATGTTAATTTTTCATCTTCTAATAAAGAAATGTTTGCATTTAATAATATCGGTTTTACTATATCAGGACTTATATCGTGATTGCCGAGTACGGAAATTACTCCGTATTTTGCATTTAATTTTGATAATATTGATGAAATTTCATTTTTATTTGTTTTACTTTTTATGATTCCAAGAGAATCCAAGTCGCCCAAGAAAAATATAAAATCAGGAGATTGGGCATTGATTTCTTTTGTATATCTTTTTAATTTTTTTAAACCCGTAAACTGCCCGCCTATATGAATGTCGGATATTATTGCCACTTTTAATCCGTTCAATTCGGGAGAATAGTTTGGCAAATACAGTTTTTCGTGTTTTACTCTTAAAAAGCTTTGTTCAATAAATAGTGAATATATTCCAAGTATAAATATAAGAATAAGAGCTGTTATAAATATTCTTTTTATTACAATTTTAAAGTTCGTCATATACTCTTTTTATCTCCTTGATATCCTGCCAGGTAAGCCATTTGGGACTGCCTTTCTCTCTGGAATCATTTCTTAAAAGATATGAAGGATGAAAAATCGGCATCATTTTAGCGCCATACGGGCCCTCAAACCATTTGCCTCTTACTTTTGTTATTCCGCCTTCATTTGGCAATAGTGAGTTTAGTGCAACGCTTCCGCATATAAGTATTATTTTCGGTTTTAATATTTCTATTTGTGCGTCTAAAAATTCACGGCAGGCTTCTTTTTCTTCAGGAAGCGGGTTTCTGTTCTCGGGCGGTCTGCATTTTATTGTGTTACAAATATATACGTCTTTTTCTCTTGACAGTCCTACGCAATTAAATATTTTATCGAGCAATTGCCCTGCTTTACCTACAAACGGCTTCCCTTTTTGATCTTCCCAATACCCCGGAGCTTCACCTACCAGCATTAGCTTATTGTTGGCTATACCGTCAGAAAATACCACGTTCGTCCTTGTCTTTGATAACGCACATTTATTGCATTTATGACATTTATCTTTTATTGTTTCCAATTCTTCATACATAATTTAATTTTATTATAAAAATAATACATTATTTAAAATATGTTATAATTGTTATGTAAATTTAAGGGGCATTTTTATGGATAAAGAATTTATTGAACGAATTAATAATGAAGAAAATATTGTAAATTTAAAAAATGCCGTCTTCTTTTACTATAAACACTTGGAAAACAGCTTATATGAATCGGATATTTATAGGTTTCTTCTTCGTTCCTTGAATATGATTTGTGATTTTGATTATGCTGCAAATCCTAAAGTAAGTATAGTTATCCCCGTAAAAAATGAATTTGTTTTAACTCAATTTCTTTTAAATTCCATTAAACTTGCCACGGAAAATATACAATACGAAGTAATTATTGCCGATGATAATTCGGATGACGAAACAAAGAACATTGAAAACTTGTTTAAAAATGTCAAATTAATCAAAAATGATTCCGGTGTAAGCGGCTTTTTGTACAATGTTTCAAATGCAATAAAATATGCAAGAGGTGAGTATATTTTACTTCTCAATAATGATATGCTCGTATATGAGAATTATTTGTCCGAATTATTAAATGTTATTGAATCTGATGATACAATTGGAATTGTCGGTTCTAAAAATTTGAAAATGGATGGAACTATTGAGGAGTGCGGAGTTAATATAGGTGCAGACGGGGTTATCAGCTATATTGCAAAAGGTGAACCGCAGGAATGTTATGATGAACTGAGTTATATTGATTGTGATTATTGTTCGGGATGTTCAATTCTCTTCAGACGTGATGTTTGGAAAAAATCGGGAGGTTTTGATATAAATTATGCTCCCGCTTATTATGAAGATTCCGATTTCGCTTTAAATTTAAAATACAATTTTAACTTAAAGTCTGTCTGTGTTACAAAATCTAAAGTTATTCATTTTAAAGGAGTTTCATATTCTAAAGATTTGGAGCTCTTAAGAATATCAAGAAAAAATAAAGAATACTTTATGAATAAATGGAAAAATTATTTGGCGGATTAAATAAAGTAATCAATATGATTATATACAAATAAGAATGTTTAATATAAACTTCAAATATGGAAAAAAGTTTTGAAATATGTTCAAAATATAAACCGTCGGGGGATCAGCCAAAAGCAATAAAACAGTTGACCGATGGATTAATTGAAGGTTATGATTCTCAAACACTGCTTGGAATTACAGGATCGGGAAAGACGTTTACGATTGCAAATGTTATTGAAAAAGTTCAAAGACAGACTCTTGTAATAGCGCATAATAAAACTTTGGCTGCACAATTATACAATGAATTCAAAGAGCTTTTTCCAAATAATGCCGTTGAATATTTTATTTCTTATTATGACTATTATCAGCCCGAAGCTTATATTCCCAGAAGTGATACATACATAGAAAAATCAGCTTCGATTAATGATGAAATAGACAGATTACGACATAATACAACCAGAAGCTTGTACGAAAGAAAAGATGTAATAGTTGTTGCTTCCGTGAGTTGTATATACGGTCTGGGATTGCCCGAACAGTATTTAAGCAGCGCTCTTAAAATAGAAGTCGGTGATGAAATTGACAGGAATGCATTCCTAAGAGAACTTGTTAAAATTCAATACACAAGAAACGATTTGGAATTAACACGTTCAACCTTCCGTCCCAGAGGCGATGTTATTGAAATAATGCCTTCTTACGAGAAAATGATTACTCGAATTTATTTGTTCGGAGATGAGGTTGAAAAAATATCACGAATTAATCCTGTTACTGGCGAAATTATAGAAAATGTTGATACGACGGTTATATTTCCTGCAGTTCACTATATATCGGGCGATGAAGATAAGGAAGAAACCATTAAAATGATAAGGCAGGAACTTCAAAGTCAGGTTAAAAAATTTGAGTTCGAAAATAAATTAATAGAAGCACAGCGTATTGAACAAAGAACTAATTATGATATAGAAATGATTAAGGAAATGGGATATTGCAGCGGGATAGAAAATTATTCGAGGATACTTGAAAGAAGACCTGTAGGAAGCGCACCTGCAACATTATTGGATTATTTTGATGATGACTTTTTGCTTGTTATAGATGAATCGCATGTTTCAATTCCTCAGTTAAAGGCGATGTATAACGGTGATCAGGCGAGAAAAAATGTGCTTGTGGATTACGGTTTCAGACTTCCGAGTGCTAAAGATAACAGACCATTAAAGTTTGAGGAGTTTTGGGCAAAAGTCGGACAGAAAATATTTGTATCGGCAACCCCGGGTGAGTTTGAAAAATCCGTTTCATCTCAGCTCGTTGAGCAAATAATCAGACCGACGGGACTGGTTGATCCCGAAATTTTTGTACGTCCTACTTTAAATCAAGTTGATGATTTGATTAGTGAAATTAAAAAAGTTGCCGATAAAAAAGAAAGAGTTTTGGTTACTACTTTAACGAAAAAAATGGCAGAAGACTTAACTGATTATCTTTTGCAAATGGGCATAAAAGTAAGATACCTTCATAGCGAAATTGTTTCGATGGAAAGAGTTGAAATACTCAGAGATTTAAGACTTGGACTTTTTGATGTATTAATAGGTGTTAATTTGCTTCGAGAAGGTTTGGATATTCCGGAAGTTTCTCTTGTAGCAGTCATGGATGCTGATAAGGAAGGCTTTTTACGCTCTGAAACAAGTTTAATCCAAACTGTAGGAAGAGCTGCCAGAAATGTTTCTTCCAAGGTTATTATGTATGCCGATAAAGTCACTGACAGTATGGATAGAGCAATAAAAGAAACGGCAAGAAGAAGAAATATTCAGCTTAATTATAATAAAGAACATAATATTACTCCCCAAACAATCAAAAAGCCGATTGAAAATAATCTGCTGCAATTGGTTGCAGGCTACAGAAATATTGAAGATATCGTTGCGGATGAAATGGTTGAAAATAATATTTCTCAAAAAGATTTGCCCAAATTGCTTGATAATCTTGAAAAAGCCATGAAAAAAGCAGCCTCAATCTTGGATTTTGAAAGGGCTGCTGAAATCAGAAATCAAATAAAAAAGCTTAAAAACTTACCTTTTTAACGGTCTTTTTTTGACAGGATGATTAGAATGCTTTTTTATATTTTTACCTCTTGTTTCCGTTTTAATTTCCGGAATTACATCCTGATACATATCAGAACAGAATGAAAAGAATGTATAGAAAGTCAATACAATAACCAAACATTGTAATACAAGCAATGATGGGTGATCCCCAAGCATTTCCAATAATAAGAAATAAAATGAAGCAGTAATTGCACCCATTGCAAGTCCATACACCAATATAAACGTCAAAACCTGTACAATAAAGTTGCCTGCGCTTTTTAGAATAGTTGAAATGTTAAATGCATCAATTATATTCCCTCTGGCACTGTATAGTACAAGCGGTATAAATATAAATGATGACATAACTACTGCGGATATAAAATATACCGTAAAGGCAACTATAGGTTCTTCAAAAGTAAATGTTTTACTTATATATACATATAACATGTATGTTAAAACAGAACCGGGAGCTATTACTATCAGAGCTAATATTGTTTTTATAATAATCTCGAGTATATCCGGCAGCCACGGAATAAACGGAACTTTATTGTTTATATCCCTGTTCATTGATACGACAGCACATCCGAAAAGAATTACAAATAATACTATCTCAAACATTTGTACGGTTTGTTCGTTTAAAACGGGATTCCATATATGGCTTTGGTTTCTTAAAAAGAACAATGCTCCCGTAAATGCTCCAAGCTTTAATATCCACCAGGTATCACCGGTAATATTTTTGAATGCGTTCATTGTTGATGCCATTTTTATTACCTCGTTTTTATAATCTTTCAATAAAATCTTCGCCGCGTATTCCTGCTATAATTGATGTTACCTCTTCATCATCAAGAGTTTCTTTCTCTAATAAGTCTTTTGCTATAGCATCTAATAAATCACGGTTATCACTCAATATTTGTTTTGCTATTTTGTATCTGCCATCGATAATATTTTTAATTTCTCTGTCTAATTTCGCAGCAAACTCTTCCGAAAAATCTCTCGTCGTTCCAAAATCACGTCCCATAAATACGTGTTCTTGCGATTTTCCGTACGTCATTGCACCCATTTCTTCCGACATACCCCATCGTGATACCATTTTCTTCGCCAACTCGGTTACTTTTTCCAAATCGCTTGAGGCTCCTGTTGATATTTTATCCGCCCCGTATACTATTTCTTCAGCTACCCTGCCGCCTAATGTCATTGTTATCTGATCTAACAGCTTAGACTTACTTATATGTATTTTATTATCCTCGGGCTTCGTCCAGGTTATACCTAATGCATATCCTCTCGGTATTATTGTAACTTTATGTAACTCATCACAATCTTTTAACAGCTTTGCAAGTAATGCATGTCCTACTTCGTGATATGAAGTTATTTCCTTATCCTCATCAGTCATAACTTTACTTTTCTTCTCTATACCCGCTATAACTCTGTCTATGGCATCATCTATTTCAGCCATGTTTATTACACTCTTGTTCCTTCTCGCTGCTAAAAGTGCCGACTCGTTTAATAAACTTTGTAAATCAGCTCCCGTAAATCCCGGTGTCCTTTTTGCCAATACCTTTAAATCTACATCCTTATCCAACGGTTTGCCTTTTGCATGAACCTGTAATATCGCTTCACGCCCTTTTACATCAGGCATGCTTACCATTATTTGCCTGTCAAATCTTCCCGGTCTTAATAATGCATTATCCAATATATCGGGTCTGTTTGTTGCTGCAAGGATTATAATATTTGTATTTCCGTCAAAACCATCCATTTCTACCAACAGTTGGTTTAGTGTCTGCTCTCTTTCATCGTGTCCGCCGCCTAAGCCTGCGCCTCTTTGTCTGCCAACGGCATCTATTTCATCTATAAATACTATACAGGGTTGATGTTTCTTCGCCTGATCAAATAAATCTCTAACTCTTGAAGCTCCTACACCTACAAACATTTCAACGAAATCCGAACCGCTTATTGAAAAGAACGGAACTCCCGCTTCACCTGCTACGGCTTTTGCCATCAATGTTTTTCCTGTTCCGGGTGCACCTACAAGCAATACTCCTTTTGGTATTTTTGCACCCAACTTCATATATTTTTCGCCGTTTTTCAGAAAATCTACTATTTCTTCCAACTCTTGGCGTTCTTCATCTATACCGGCTACATCCTTGAATGTTATTTTTACTTTACTGTCTAACATCATTTTAGCTTTGCTTTTTCCGAAGGATAAGGCTTGAGAACCGCCTGTTTGTATTACCTTCGCTAAAATTACAAAGAATATTATTATCAATAAAACAGGTAATGCCGTACCCATTATACCCATCGGAGAGGTCGTTTCATTAGTCTTTTTTATGTCTATGTTTACGTTATTTGCCGTTAATTCATTTTGCAATACCGTATCATTCGGCAATATATTTATTTTGTATCTCAATGATGCCGTTACGGTTTCGTTTCCGTTTATTTTTGTTGATATTTCATCTTTAAACGGTGTCGCAGTTACGGTGTTATTCCCGTTGTCTATAACAACTTCTTTTATTTCTCCGTTCTTTATCTTATTAATAAATTCGCTGTATGTTATATTCTCTGTTGAAGTACTCGGACCTGCAAGCAATGTTGATACCAGCATTAGTCCTAATATAAGAATTACAAGCCATACCCCTATCGATTGATTTTTATTCATTACCTCTTCCTTTTATATATTCTATTTGATTATATCATTATTTAATTACCATAACAATTTATTGCTTTGTTCGTTCATATATATCCTCATATCTGATAATATCATCTTCGCTTATATACGTCCCTTTTTGTACTTCCAATATCCTTAATATTTCATCTGTTTTGTTTTTCAGCATGTGCTTCGCTTTTACGGGTATATCCATACTCTGTCTTTTATTAAGACTATATTCTTTATCCTCAGACAATATTGTAGCATTTCCTTCCAATACAACCCAATGCTCGGAACGATAATTATGCGATTGTAAAGATAATCTCTGCCCGGGTAATACCGTTATTATCTTTGTTAACCATCCCTTCCCTTTATTCAGGCATGTATAATATCCCCATGGTCTGTATACCGTTTGCCTTATTTTCGTTGTTTCATTATTACCTTCTTTGAGCGACTTTACGAGTCTTCCTATATCCGATG
>CANQLK010000052.1 GCA_947624665.1 Candidatus Gastranaerophilales bacterium | reverse complement strand
TTTTTTATGCCTGCGGCAAGTGTTGCGTGGGTGTAATCAAAATCTGTTATGTTAACATTTTCATTAAGTCTTAATGTTGCTAAAACACCGCTCCTCGGGTTAAGAGAATTATCTCTTGTATCATATATTAAGCTTGGGCCTATTGTAAAATAAGTACCGCCTTGTAACTGTTCGGAACGTTTAGATATGGGTATATTGTGCTGATTATATATACTTGCAATCTTGCTTCCGTCACCTTCTTTAACTTTTATGTATTCGCCGCCGAATTTAAGTGAACCTACCAAGTTTTTATAAGTCTTGAACGGTCTTGAAAGTACGATATCCGCTCCGTATCTTTTTTCTATTGCCAATGGTACCTGATAACTTCCGAAATCACGCCCGAAAGCTTTCACTAACAGTGAATTATCCGTACCTTTGAGTCTGGGTTCGAAGAAGCTGACTTCTGCTTGTAAATTTGCGTGGTCTAATGTTGAGCTGTCTGACATAATAACACCGGTACCTGCCATAAAGTTAATTCCGACTCTTTGACCGTTACCCATAAAGTTATTTTCCACAAATCCTGCTTGCCCGAATAAACCAGTTGCAGTATCAAGTCCGCCTCCGAGTGATATTGTTCCGGTTCTTTGTTCTTCTAATACAATTGTTACGTCATAAGTATCAGGATTTTCGTCGTTTCTTTCAATTTTTCTGTTTACGTCTTTAAATGCTTGAGTGGAATATAATCTTACCAAATCAGCTTTTAGAGTATCTTCATTGTAAACGCTTCCGGGTGTTGAAAGAATATTTCTTTCAATAACGAAATCTTTTGTTTTCTTATTACCTTCAAAAGCAATGGAATTTATTATTCCTTCCGTTAAATCAATGCTGACGCAGCCGTCAGGGTCATCTTGAAAATTTGAAACTCTTGCCAGAACATATCCTTTTGATGCATATAAATCTTCTATATTTGCTATTGCTTCATTTAATGTTTTTATATTTTGAGGCTGACCTTCAAGCGGACTTAATATCTTTAGTATTTCGCCCGAAGATACAACAGTGTTTCCCTTAAGAACGAACCCCGTAATCGGAATATTTTCTTCCAAATATATTCTTAAAGTAAGCGAATCTTCATCTGAAGGTATAGGAATTGCTTTCATTTTTTCCGAAAAATACCCTGTATTATATATAGACTTAAGACCTTCTTGCACTTGGTCTTTGCTATAGGTATCACCTACTTTTACGTCCATCGAGTTCAATATATCTTCCGATTTTATAAGATGATTGCCTTCAAATTCAATCTTTGTAATTTTAGAAGAATCCGAGATGACGGAATTTATACTGTCCTGCGCCGAATATGAACAACAAGCAAATTGTCCCAAAATTATTCCAAACGATATCAAAGTCGTATATAATTGTCTGTATTTTATTTGCATTACCTATTCCACAAATACTTCTTGTAAAATTATATCATATATATTTTTTTTTAGTTACGACAATATAAAAAAAGAGGAAACTTTTGTTTCCTCTTTGTAATTTTTTTGTTTATGTTTAACCGAGACCTGCAAATTTTGGAGTTGCCCTGTCGATGGCTTTTCCTTCTGCCTGTTCGACTGCTTCCAGTTGCTTTTGAAGAGCTGTTACCATCGTATCTAATCGTTTTACCGTCATTTCTATCGCATTTTCTGCGACCGATGTTTGATATATTTGTCTGTTAATTCTGTCATTTTCATTATCAAATCTTAATTGTAGAGCTTCTATTTGTGTGTTCGTTGCCGCTCTTTCTTCTGAATTTGTTTCACCGGCAAGTTGTTCATAAAGTTCTGCCAATTGTCCTGACTGCGATGCCTGTTGGCTTGCTAAACGTTGGTTTAAACTGCTTGTCTTCGTCGCTAACATATATTGTGCGTTCGAAGCCATTGTCTGCTCAAGTTGAGCCATGTTTAGCTGCATATCAAGTGCAACTTTTCTTTGTGCAAATAATGCGTAACCCATCTCTTTTCTCCCCGGTTAAATTCCTCTTACTTACATGAAAAATTTTTCCGATTCAAACATGCCTTATTTACACTTTTTTCTTAACAATTTGTTACAAATCAAGCATGAATAATGAGTGTGAATTGCTTAAACACTGCGTACAGTATGGTGTTTCAAGATAACTCTTTGTTGAAAAATTATTAAAATCACTGCCGGATTTTCCTCTGTTATCGCTGCAAAGTATCGGACAGGTAAACACGCCGTTTACGGTTAATGTTCTGCTGAATCTGCATTCGGTATTTATTCTGCTGATATCCGTTCCTTCTTTTATTTCAATCTCTTTATCTTCGCTCATTAACGGGATAATTTTAAAATTAATATCGCTTGTTTCAAAATTAATGGAATTACAAAGTTCTTTAAAATTATTTTTCAGTTCGTATTCGGGAATGTTATAGTGATTAACAATCGATAATATCGGGTTAAAATCGTACTTTACAAGACTTTGTATTGCGTGTATCGCTTTTCTGAAAGAGCCTCTCCCTCTGATTTCGTCATTTTCCTTTTCAATATAGTGATCAATACTTATCATAAATATGATTTCGTGTTCCAAATCGTTTTCTTCTTCTACCTTTTTAAGAAATCTTGCTTTTTTGTCGTTTATATTAAGTGCATTTGTATGAATTATTACATTTGAATATTTAAGACAAAGTCTTAAAATATTATTGAAATCAGGGTGCATCATAGGCTCGGCGCCGGTTAAATGAATATATTCCGTTTCTTCTCTGTTAATTGCGTTAAGGCTTTGTTTTATTAAGTCTATTGGGATAAAGTCTTTTATTTTTTTATCGTTAAATTTTATGTAGCAGTGCTTGCATCTTAAGTTGCAATTTTGTGCGGTCATTTCGATAAAAAGTGAACTCATTTTTTCCATTGTTACGGCAGGTGCTTTAATAATTGTTTTATTCATAGTCAATCCTCGCTTATGTTTATGACTATGATTTAACATTTATGTTTTTGTTTATAAATTAGACATTTGTACAAAACTATATGATTAATTATTAATATAAACGGATGATATCGTTAAAGTATCGGTTTATTCTTCCGTTTATTAATCCGGGAGGTAATTATATGGCAAAAATTATTGATAATGTTAACGGTAGAAATTCGTTAAGACTCAGCTCGGATGATGTAATATCGGTTGTCAGAGAATACCAAAATTTGACTCTTAATTCAAAATCCTATCAGGATATAAGAAATATTCTTGAAGATTATAATTTTTATCTGCCGTTGGATAATTAGTTCATATCTTTAAATTTATCTCTGATTTCTTTTGGCAATTGTATATTTTGAATGGAAAGCTGGAATTTTTTCATTTCGGCAAGCTGTTTTTGCTCGTCTTCAAGATTTCTCGACGGCGGTATGTTTAGATTATTTAATGTCTTTTGAAATTCTGATTCGACGTTTCCGCTTGCAATCTGCATTATAATGTCGTCTATATTATTTGACGATATGGAATATGTTTTTGCCAATGAACGAGCTGAAGTCCCGAGCGGCAGATTATAAAGCCATTTTACACTTGCTATATCTCTTTTTGAAGGTCTGATTATTCCGTATTGATGGGGTGAATACATTATGTCATCTGAATTCGTCGAATGCCCCAACCCCAACGAATGTCCGATTTCATGTAAAATAGTGTGGAAAACTTCATTCTCATCAGTATATTTTCTGTGCAGTATTCCGTCTGATATCCCAATGGAAACTTCTGCAGAATATAATCTTGATTCATTATCGTAGCTGAACTGACAATGTCCGAGTGACTTCCTGTCTACTCTCCTCCATACAACATTCATCTGCGATTCGTTTATTGTGTTTGCAAGCGTAAATGAAACCGAACCCATAGACAGGCTCTCCCATAAGTTCAATGCATCTATTATCATATTCATATATGCATATCTGTCGGCTTCTGATAATGTATAAAATGTACACGGTGCAATATATACCGGAAGCGGAAAACACTGCTCGGGCCACCTTATTATGCATTCATTTTTTAAATTATTGTTTATGTACGTTAATTTATTCATATTTTTTAATTATTTTGTTTCATTTCTTCCTGTTTTATGTAATCGCACATTTCTTGCAGTCTTGTATCTTCCATTGCTCTTACCAAATCTTGTGCATTCTTAAATTTGCCGATGGCAAAACCTGTTTCCGCCAACAGAACACAATTATTACAAAGTCTGTACTTGCCGTATTGTATTGAACCTGCAAGCGGTTGTGTCTTACCGCAGCAGGAACATTCGAACATCTCCGTAGCCGTTGAAGAATCTTCTTCTATATCATCAAGCCTCATTTGCTCTACTACCTGCTGCATATTTTCTATTATTTTTATTTCTTCTTCTTTATTCATTTTCCCCGTTTCCGTTTGTATACCTCGCTGATTATGCCTGTATCGAATGTCTTGTATATATTGTAATCCTCTTTTATACTGTTGAAAATTTCTTTGCCGAAACTTCCTTTAAAATCCGTTACATTTAAATGCAAATATTCCTTATTGTCTATTACTATATATTCTATGTCTGATTTCTTTATTCTCTCAGATATCATTTTATCTCCAAACACTAAACAGTTTGTACCTATCAGATAAAACAGGTAATTATCGCTGTCCCTGTCGGTTAAATAGTTATATATTGCACCTTCGGCGATGAATATTATTTTGTCATTTTTATTTGTTTCATTTTCGATAAAATTCATGTTCGATAATAATGTACCCTTTAAATATCCTTCGACTTTTATTTGTCCTTTCGGAGTATTTATTGTTTGAAAATTTATTTCTTTTATGGCTCTTACGTCATGCATTATATATAATAATATTGCAATTATGATAACCGTATTTAGTATTTTTTCCTTTCCTTTTATTAACTGTGATATAAAAACACACATATTGATTAATAATATCGGCAAAAAATAGGTTCCGTATACATTTAATCTTATATAACAAAAGCATTTTAACGAAAGTAATAATGTTATAAAATTCAATATTATGACTTTTTTATCATATTTTTTTACTATTGAAATAATTATCATTATCGGTGTAAAAAAGCAAATTTGGCTGAAAAATGTATCAAATGTGGGCTTCAGAAGCTTGAAGTATGTTGCTTTGCTTGGAATGAAACCTAAGTATCTATAGAAAAAACCGATTGCTTCTTCACTTGAATTTTTTATTATGTAATTTAATGCCATAGATAAATCACTTAAAGAACATTGTTGAATAAACAGTACCAGTAAAGACATCAATGGAAATATTGTCATAGAGAGAAAAGAGAGCATATAAACTCTTAAGTTTGATTTCTTGTAGACAAGCATAAATAAAATAATCGGCAAAAATGTAATATACTCGTATTTTGAAGCTACCGAAAATCCGTATAAAAGTGAAGAATAATATATATATTTGTTTTGATTATTCTCCGTAAATTTAAGTATGAAATAAACCGCCCACATTATTGAGCATAGTGAATAAAGTACTGAATAAGAATATGGGGTAATCCAGTTTGATAATGTAGGATAATATACGCATGTAAAAATTGTGAATATGCATAAACAAAAAGCTGTTTCACTTTTACAAAATATTTTTATAATTTTGTACATTGAAATAAGAGTTAATAATGATAAACCATATCCTATCAGAGTGTATGTTCTTATACAGTTCCCGAATAATTTCAGACAAAGTGCATTTAAAAAGTAGCCGAGAGGAGTGTATATATTATAAATATCTTTATATAAAACCTGTCCTTTTATCATTTGAGAGGGAATATAAAATTCTCTTCCGATATCCGAATCCCCGTTATATAAATTATTTCCACACAATATGTACAGTATTGTCATTACCGCAATAATTATTGCAAAATATGTAATATCTTTCTTGTTTGTCAAAATATAATTTTTCATAATTAAAACCTTTTAGAAATTTCATTTATTCGTCTGTATTTCGTATATATATTTCTTTTATAAAGTTTGTTTCTATTGTCTTATACAAGTTGTAATGCTCTTTAATGTTATTGTATATTTCTATTCCGTAACTGTCGGCAAAATATGTCTGACGGTAGTTATAGTATAATCTGTTATCTACAACAATGTATTTTATTTTATTTTGATTTATTAAATTGTTTATCATATCCGCTTGGAAAACGGTACAATTCGGAAATGTAAGATAATATAAATAATTATCGCTTTCTCTGTCCGTTAAATAGTTGATTGAAACACCTTCCGGTATAAATAATACTTTATCGTCCTTATTTGTTTCTTTCTCTATAAAATTCAAGTCCGCTGTAAACGAAGGATATAAAAATCCTTCCACATTTAATGTTCCTTTTGGTGTTTCTACGCTTATAAAATTATTCTTTTTTGAAGTTCGGACATCAAAGGATGCGTATAATAATATTGAAATTATCAGAATTATATAGAAAATTATTTTTTTGTTCTTTAACAAGACTGAGGTAAAAACGCACAAGCTAATTAACAATACGGGCAGAAAATAGGTTCCGTACACGTCTAATCTTATAAAACAAAAACATTTCATTGAAAGAATTAATGCCGTTATATTCAGTATTATGATTTTTATATCATATTTTTTTATTATAGAAATAATTGTTATTATTAAAGTTAAGAAGCAGATTGGGCTGAAAACAGTGTTGAATGTAGGATGCAACATTGTCATCAAACTGTTTTTACTTGGGATAAATCCGCTTGTGGTATAAAAATATTTGTTTGTATTAATGTCCGCATTTCTTATTATGTAATATATAGCAGCTGATAAATCGCTTATTGAACAATGCTGTATAAAAAGCACTGTAAGTGATATCATCGGAAATATCATTGCTGATATAAATGAGTGTAAATATACTTTTTTGGTTGCTTTTTTATAAATTAAAACAATTAAAATTATCAATGCAAATCCTATATATTCGTATTTTGAAGCCAATGAAAATCCGTACAGCATTGAGGAATAATATATATATTTGTTTTGATTTCTTTCAAAAAATTGAAAAATAAAATAAAGCGCCCACATTATTGAGCATAGAGAATAAAGCACTGAATAAGAATATGGGGTAATCCAGTTTGATAATGTCGGAGAGTATATGCAAGAAAAAACCGTAAATAACCCGAGTAATAAAGCTGTTTCACTGTTACAAAACTTTTTTGTTATTTTATATACAGGAATAAGAGTCAATAAAGAAAGAAAAAATCCTATATAAGTAAAGGTTCTAAGATTATCTCCGAGAATTTTAATAAAAACGACATTTAAGAAATAGCCGAGCGGGGCATAAATATTATAAATATCTTTGTATAATACCTGACCTTTAATCATTTGCTCGGGGATATATAATTCTCTGCCCAAATCGGAGTGAATATTATAAAAGTTATTTCCGTACAATAAAAACATTACAGTCATAACGGTAAGTATTATTGCAGAATATATAATATCTTTTTTATTATTTAAAATATAGCTTTTTATCATTCGTAAAATACCTCTATAATTTTATGTTTTTTTCTTGTATATTGCCAATTTAAAATTATCACCGAATATCTTAGGATAATCGTAATATTTGGGAAGTAGAGTGCAAATTTTTTCTCCGAAACTTTCGCAGAATAATGTTTCTCTATATTTATTATATGAAAGTGTTTGCAAAATAACATAATCAGGCAGATTTTTTTCTATATCGTTAACTACGTTATCTTCACCGAAAATTTCTATATTAGGCGGAATAAGGTAATAATATTTGTTATCAGAAAGTGTATCTGTAAGAAAATTAAAAATAGCCCCTTCAGGTAATACCAGTATTTTATCCGTTGTCTTAGTTTCTTTATGAAGATATTGAAGCACTCCTGTTACAGCCTTCCGTTGAAATTTTTCTATATAAAATGAACCTTTTTCTTTGTTAACATACTTTGTTTTGCTGAATATAATATCTTCTCTTTCAGCATTAGATAATGCGTACAATGATGCCAATATAAATATTCCTAATGCTAAAAAAAGTTTTAAACCTTTATTATTCATTAACATGTAATACGAAATATAAATAATACAGCAAATAAACAAAAGAGGGAAATAATATGTTCCGTATGAATTAAAGCTTATATTAAATATGGTTTTATAAGAACAAAGTAAAACAGATATGAATAATGTAAAAAGCATAAAATTTCGGATTGTAAGTTTATTTTCGGACTTTTTTTTGTATAGTTTGTTTAAATAAATCAGAAATAAGAATAATGTAAACAGACCTAACCAGTTAAATACGGAAGCATTTGATATCACAAATCCGTTATATAATAAATAAAAGACTAAAGGAATGGGACAAAATCCGAAAATGAAATATAATATATCTAATAACTTGTGCTTAGTAAAAAATATTCTGTTAATGTTGTAGAACCAAACAAAAAATATATAATACGAAATTAGAGATAAAATCCACAGCGCTATTTTTAGAAAATTAATCCCTGATGATTTTAAACTATCAGTTGTCGGAATAAAACCAGAATACTGATATAATATTTTTGAGCTTTTTACGTTAGGCAGAATTATTATATAATCAAATGCCTGTTTAAAATCAGAAATGTTCACTCCTTGTAAAATAAGTGAACAGACTGAAATAAAAGGAATTATGGATGCAGTCAATAATGATATCAACCATACTCTTAACGTTGACTTTTTGATTACTAAAACTGCTAACATTAAAAAAATAAATAATATAAATTCGTATTTTAAAACAGAGCTAAGTCCGTAAAAAAAGAATGCAAAATAAATATATATGTTTTTTTCTTTTTTAATAAAATACAACAAGGATACCAGCGACCATATAAAAGCATTTAATGCGTATACCATTGAATATGAATAGGGGAAAATGTAATTTGTATGTGATATTGCAAATATGCAGGAGGCTTGAATTAAATATAATGTTGAAAATATTATAAAAGAGGAATTTCTTTTCATAAAAATTCGCAAGATTAAGAAAAGCCCCCATAAAATTAAAGTGGAATTAATAAATCCTGCATAATATAAAGTCTTTAAATTTGAACCGAAAAATTTAAAAAGCAGAGCATTTATTTGATAACCTAACGGCGCATAAACATTAAAAATATCCTTGTATAACAAATATCCTTTATTCATTGCATAGGGTATATAGACTTCTCTTGAAGTATCCGTAAAAAGAAAAATATGCTCTTTAATATCCGTACCCGTAAAAAGAAATAAATTTACAAGAAAAATCAATATAAAAAATGGAAGTATTTTTGCATTTCCTATATATAAATCAGTTAATTTTTTTATTAAATACGATGATAAAACTTTATTCATAATAAAAAAGTATATCAAATTTAAGATATTTGAACTAGAATGTAAATATGAAATATCAAAGATTATCAAATATAAATACAAAAAGAGATGCATGGGTTGAAATAAATCTTGATGCAATCGAAAAAAATATATTGGAGCTGAAATCTTATGTAAAAAAAGGCACAAAGATTTTGGCTGTTGTAAAAGCCGATGCTTATGGACACGGCAGTGTTATGCTTACACCGACTTTGATTGCTTCGGGAGTTGATTATTTAGGTGTCGCATCCATAGATGAAGGAATGGAGCTTCGAAATAACAAATTAAACTGCCCGATTTTAGTACTTGGTGCGGCCCCTGTTTGGGCGTTTGATTATGCGGCTCAAAATAATATATCGCTGTCATTATTCTTAAACAACCATATTGATGCGGCTGAACTTACATACAAAAAAACAGGGCTTAAAACTAAGGCGCATATTAAGCTTGATACGGGCATGAACAGAATAGGCGTTGAAAAAGAAGATGCGGTTGAGTTTATTGAACGGGTTCAAAAATGTGAAGCGATTGAACTTCAGGGGATTTTTACTCACTTTGCCTGCGCCGAAGATGAAGAAAAAACAAAAGAACAACTTAATATTTGGAATGAAATACTTTCAAAAGTAAATACACAAGGACTTTTACTTCACTGCTTCAATACCGCGGCAACTATTGCACAATACGAGGCTGAAAATTATAATATGGTGCGTTTGGGATTATCTCTGCACGGCTTGATTCCCGATTTACCTCCACGTACAAAAAAAATTCCCGATTTAATTCCCGCTATGAGTTTAAAGGGCAGAATAATAAACATCCATACCGCTAAAAAAGGTACGGGTATCAGCTACTCGCATACTTATATTCCCGATAAGGATATAACGGTTGCCACAATTCCTATCGGTTATGCTGATGGCGTTGACAGAAGGCTTTCCAATAAAATATCCGCAATATTAAACGGTAAAAAAATCAAACAAATCGGTAATATTACAATGGATCAAATGATGTTTGATATAACGGGTATTAAAGCTGATGAAGGGGATATAATCACCCTTATCGGTGAAGATGGTGATGAATCTATATCAATAAACGAATGGGCAGAACTTCTCGGGACAATTAATTATGAACTTATTTGCCGTCTAAAAGCCAGACTTTCACGAGTTTATACCCGTTAATTATTTTTTATCCCGAATTCGTATTTGATTCGGTGTCGCAACATTACGCTTGCTCTCTTGAAATTGCTTTACGCTCGGTCTTGTCGCTCCTTCGGCTATCGCCTTGTACTCGCTTCCGACCTCGCTTACCGGACTTCGTCCGTCCGCA
>CANQLK010000051.1 GCA_947624665.1 Candidatus Gastranaerophilales bacterium | reverse complement strand
GTCGGAAGCGAGTACAAGGCGGTAGCCGAAGGAGCGACAAGACCGAGCATAAAGCAATTTCAAGACAGCAAGCGTAATATTGCGGCACCAGATTAAATAAAAGGATTCACCATGAAAATTTTTAATACATATTCCAACAGCATTGAAGAATTTAAACCGCTAAACGGTAATAACGTAAATATGTACGTATGCGGTCCTACCGTATACGATTACCCTCATTTGGGACATGCCAGATGTTATATCACTTGGGATGTTTTATACAGATATTTAAAATTTTTGGGTTATAACGTGAAATATTGCAGAAATATTACCGATGTTGATGACAAAATACTAAAAAAAGCACGGGAAGAAAATTCAACGGCTGAAGTTATTTCAAGAAGATATTATGAAATATTTTCCGAAGCAATGAAGAAATTAAATGTATTAAAGCCTGATGTAGAGCCTTTTGCGACTAAAACGATAGGCGAAATGATATCTATTATTAAAGATTTAATAAAAAACGGCTATGCTTATGAGGTTGAAGGCGATGTCTATTTCAGAGTTAAAAAATTTAAACAGTACGGATATTTAAGCAAACAGCCGATAGAAGACCTGATTGCGGGTGCAAGAGTTGAAACTTCTTCCATTAAAGAAGATGCACTTGATTTTGCGCTATGGAAAAAAGATGAAGAATTCGGATATATGAGTCCTTTTAGTAAAGGACGTCCGGGATGGCATATTGAATGCAGTGCAATGGCAAGAAAGCATTTAGGAAAAACCATTGATATTCATGCCGGAGGTGCCGATTTAATATTTCCTCATCACGAAAATGAAATTGCACAAAGCGAGTGTGCGAACGGATGTAAATTTGTAAATTACTGGCTTCATAACGGATTTGTTACAATCAATAAAGAAAAAATGTCAAAATCTTTAAAGAATTTTGTGACAATAAATGATATGCTTGCAAATTATGATTCAAATACAATCAGAATATTTATACTTACAAACCATTACAGAATGCCTGTAGAATTTTCGTCTGATGTATTAGACGGTGCAAGAGCAGGTTGGAAACGTATTCAGACGGCTGTTAATCAGGCTGTTAAGTTCACACAAGGAGAAATACTTCCCGATATTTCGGATTCCGATGAAGTTAGAGCATTTAAAGATGCAATGGATAATGACTTGAATACCTCAAAAGCATTGGCGGTAATTTTTGATACCGCAACAAATGCCAATAAAGCGGTTGCACAAAATGATAAGGAATCAGCAAAGAAATATACGGCAGTACTTCTTAAATTGACTGATGTATTAGGTTTCAATATCGAGAAAGAAAAATTGTCCGAAGAAGAGCTTCATTCAAGGCTTACAACGATACTTGACGAGATGGATTTTTTAACCGAAGAAGAAAAATCTTTAACAGGATACACATTGATGGATAAAATAACAGAGTATCGAAACAAAGCCAGAGCCGAAAAAAATTGGGCAATAGCAGACAAAGTAAGAACCCTTCTGGATAGAATCGGAATAATTTTAAAAGATTCTAAAGAAGGTACGGTTTGGGAAGAGAAATAACAAAAAGGAACTTTTTCACTCCAAATCAGTCTTTTAATAATAGAAATAAGTATTGAGTTTTGGAAATTCCGAAAACAAAAATACGGCATTGCTGCCGTATTTCAGTTGACTTGAACTTTTAATCAATTTGCGTGACCGTATTTTTCCAACATTGAAGGTAAACCAATCAGTAAGAAATACATTAACGCACCGAACAGTAGTAAGCAGAGACCATCCATAACACAATTCCTTATTTTAATAACTTTACAACAATATAGTTCCACAAATTTATTTTTTTTAAACATTTTAATTTAATATATAATGAGGATATATGAAAAAGTCAAAGTTAAAAAAATTATTTTCAAATATGTGCTGCAGTCAATGCAAAAGCGATTTTGATGAGGAGTCAATCAATATAAAAAGAGAAGAAGAAAATCTGCTTGTATTGCAGATAGTATGTCAAAAGTGCGGAAAAAGTTTTGGGATAGCACTATTAGGGGCGGATGAAAATTCCATAAAAGAAGATGAAGATGCTCTGACCTTTCAAGAATGTCCTGCACCTATTAATTATGATGATGTATTGGATGCACATAATTTTACAGAGAAGTTGGAAAAAGATTGGACAAAATATATTCCAAATGAATACAAGTAACTAAATATCCCAATTATCGCTAAGTTTTGCGAATTTAAAGTCTTTGTAAAAATAATTCAGGATTTGGAAGGCATTATAGCCTTGAGCCGCCATATTATTTGCACCGTTTTGGCTCATGCCCACACCGTGTCCGTTTTTTTTCATACCGTAATCAAAAGAAGGAACGGATTGAAGGAAAGAGCTGCCCGAGTTCCAAACTTTAGTTTGTCCGCCTGAACTTGCGTGGTAATATGTTGGCAATACTCTTTGATTTTGAACCAAAACAATACCTTTAGTATCATCGACGGCTTTAGATGTGGTAACTTTTTCGGCACTGGCTCCGCCGTATGCCTGATCAGCGGTAGTATCAACCAAATCATAACCTTTCGAGGCATGTTTACCTGCATTTTTTGTAGCAACAGCATAGCTTCTTGCTGCTATTGCCTGAGCTTTCAAGGCTTCACTATTCCATTTTGAAGGCATTTCGGAAGGCACGACACCTTTTAAATATTCCTCCAATGGTATATTATTTATCAAAGTTATGCCTTTATCTCCCCAATTTGTAACAATAAAATCACCTCTGTACCAAGCTCTTTTTTGGCACAAGAAACCGGGAGATTTTGTTTTTATCAGAATATAATTTGTTTTAAGCGGGATATCTTTTTTTAAAGCTTGAGATACTATAATTAAATCATTATTTTTAGATTTCAACTGATAAATTTTCATAGGTTGAATTTCATACAATAACTTATTATGTGCAATATCATATATTTCAGCGGGAACGGAAGATGCTATTTTAACATCCTTAACATTAGTTTGAAGCCCGATTTTAATAGCTTCCGCTCTAATTTGAGCAAATGAAAATATAACAAAAAATGTCAGAATAATTTTTAAACTGTTCATATCCCTATGCCAAAAGTATTACATATATATAATAACATAGAAACGGCATTAAAAATAAAAAATCATACAAATGAAGTAAAAAGATAAGAATTAAAGCAGATATATCAACTAAAAATACGGGTACATTTGACTTTTAATATATTATCATTAAATAAACAAAATGTAAGTTGTCCGAGTAGACACTAGATTAAGTTTAAAGGGAAAGTTGTATGATAAACGGCAGTGTACATTTTACCGAAAGAGGATTAGTACAAAATATTCGAGCAATGAGAATGCAGGAAATGCTCATGAATATTACAAACGAGAATGTAATGGGATTTGATAAAATCGGATATCAAAGGAAAATCCCCGTTGTATCATCTTTTGCTGAGCTTATAGGAGAAGATGCCATATCAACGGTAACAGATGATTCGGTAGGGAGATTGGGACTGACCGAAAATCCTTTAGATGTTGCATTAGCAGAAAAAGGATATTTTCAAATACTAACGCCTGAAGGCATTAAGCTAACCAGAGACGGTCGTTTTAAAATGAATAAAAACGGAGAAATATTGTCATTGGACGGAAAAGTTTTAACCAACATGTCAACACCTCTGGTATTACCTGTCGTTCCCGAGAAACTTGAAGATATACAAATAGATTTAAACGGTGTAGTAAGAGTTTTAAACAATAAAACAAGGAAATTTGAGTTAGCAGGAACACTTGGGATTGTTACTCAAGAGGGGCTGGCAGTCTTAGCACCGAATGTAAGACAAGGATACAACGAATATTCAAACGTCAATCTTCAATCGGAATTTATGGAAGCTATGACATACCCTAAAACATTCGAAGCAAACAGACAACTTTATCAAATACAAAACACAACTTTACAAAGAACAATTTCATCACTCGGAAGCTAAATGAAAGGTAATAAATGACAACACTGCACGGAATAATTAACAGAGGTGTAATAAACGCAGAATTACAATTTGAAAAAATGGGTTATATATCCACAAACGTTTCAAATTATAATACAAACGGATACAAGAATGTCCGTTTCGAACAAATGTTGAGCGAAACGGGATATTTAAGCGGTGTTGAAAGAACTGATTTCTCGCAAGGTTCAATTCAAAGGACAGAACGTGATTTTGATGTAGCAATAGACGGAGCAGGATTTATTCCCGTAACTTCTCCTACGGGTGATGTAAGTTATACAAGAGAAGGTTCCTTCAAAGTTGACAAAGACGGATACATAATAACAAATGACGGATACTTGGTCGGTGACGGAATTCAAGTTCCTGTTAATTATGATAACATAGCAATAAAAGACAACGGAGATGTTGAAATTTATTCTAATGACGGAACTCAAAGAGAACTTTTAGGAAACATTCCTTTGGTTAACTTCCTAAATCCCGAAGGGTTAAAAAAAGGTGATAATAACAAATATTATCTTACCGCAGAATCCGGGGAACCGGTTTTAATTAAAAATCATACCAGATTCAGACAGGGAAATTTGGAAGTTACAAACGTAGATATACTTAATGAAGTTAACTCAATATTAAGGCTTAATGCTTCAATGCTCGCAAGCTTTAAGGTAATGCAAACCATCAATGATATGTATTCAAAGACATTACAAATGAATCAATAAGAAGGCAGATAAATGATAATAAGAAACAATCCGTTTGACAGTACATTATATGCTTTGGATTTAATAGGTGAAAGACAAAAAGCACTTTCGTGCAACCTTGCGAATATGGACACACCTAATTACAGAAGGAAAGATATATCTTTCTCTCAATATTTAGGCGGAACTTCAAATCCTTTGGAAACTGCTTTGGCAGCAAAAATGGGGCCTTCGCCCGTTATGTTTGAATCAACGGAGAATAAAAAAGTTAATCCCGCCGAAGAATTATCGGAAATGCAAAAAAATTCACTGTTATTTACGGTAGCGGCACGAAGAATGACCTCTTTGATTAATGAAATGAAAACAGTTATAAATATGGGTAACGGATAATGGGTATATTAAGCGCAATGAATATCGGCTGTGACGGCCTAAAAGTACACGGTGCGAGGTTGGATATTAATTCAAAAAATATCGCAAATATAGACACGCCGAATTATGTAAGAAAAATTCCGCTTGTAGTATCAACGGACAGAACTTCTTTTATAAGCGTAATGAATCAAATGAAAGAAAGTACATTTGGTTCGGGCGCACTTCCATACGCTTCGGGAAGCGTAGCTATGGCAGGAATTGTAGAAGACCCTACACTTGGCGATAAAATATACAAACCCGGACACCCTGATGCGGATGAAAACGGATATGTAAGAATGTCTAATGTTGATCCTTTAGTCGAAATATCAGATGCAATTATGGCGCAAAGAGCTTATGAAGCAAGTCTTGCAATATTAACAATGACAAAATCAATGGCAGACAGAGCGGCAACTATAGGTAGTTAGTTATAAAAAAGGGTAGTGTGTAATGTTTACGGGTATGATTCAAAATTTATTAAATTCATCAGGGCAAGCCGCTGCTATTCAAAGAGCGCAGCAAATAAGTAATTATGTTCAGGCTCAAAACAAAATTCAAGAACCAGATGAAGGAGTTGAATTAAAGACATTCGAAGATGTTATGAAATCATCATTAAACGTTCATACCAAATTTAACGTAAACAAACCTTCATCAAATCCGATTAAGTTTGGAGATTTAACCGCAAGAAAAGTAAGTGCGGAACTGTTAAATTCTGTTACGGAAACTAACGAACCGGATAATTTTTTTGAAGAAACAATAATAAACTCTCTGCCCGATATACCTGTTTCAAGAATTGCCGACAGAAGTCAAATTAAAGATTTAATTTCAAAAATTTCAAAAAAACACGGAATAGATGAAAAACTTGTAAATGCATTAATAAAACAAGAATCCGGATTTAATCCGAAAGCAAAATCCTCTGCAGGTGCGCAAGGTCTAATGCAATTGATGCCTTCAACCGCTAAATCATTGGGAGTTACTGACCCTTATAATCCGGTACAAAATGTTGACGGCGGAGTAAGATACTTAAAGAGCATGCTTGACAGATATAACGGAAATGTTGTACTGGCATTAGCTGCATATAATGCAGGCCCAGGTAATGTTGACAAGTACAATGGAGTTCCGCCCTTTAAAGAAACAAAAAATTATGTTCGAAATATTTTGGCAAATTACTTATAATCGGAAAGGCTTGATTTATGATAGAAAACAAAATTACTCCTAATATTAACATTTTCTCTGACTTATCATCAAAAATGCCCATAGATGAATTTTCACAAAAGGGTTTTGGTATAAGCAATATTGACTCAAAAGCCGAAACCAGTTTTAAAAATGTTCTTTCAGGCATGATAAGCAACATAAATAACGAAGTTCAAAAGCCTGACGAATTGTTAAATCAACAAATGATGGGAAATCAAGACGTCGATATTCACGATGTAATGACAGCCGTAGCTAAAGCCGAATTAGGTATAAGCCTTGCGGCACAAGTAACTTCAAAAGTGGTTAGTGCTTATTCTACGGTTATGAATATCTCAATATAAAATAGTGTCTGAATAAGTGTAAAGCAGTTACCCAATATAAAAAAAAATAGTATAATGTAAACGGATATATTGTATAAGATTAGGGATATATGGATTTTAAGAAATTATTTGAAAATAAAACAATTTTATACTCTGTAATAGGCGGAGCTGCTGCATTTTTGCTGATAATAATACTTATCATTTGCTTATCGGTAGGTTCCAAAAAAGGTGCCGAACAGGTTGATAAAATTGAAAAAGAACAATTTAACATAGTTACAACCGATAACGCAGGTAAGGCTATCGAAATTCAAAGCATTTTAGCCCGACATAAAATTTTTGCGAAACGTGATGAAGAAGGTACTGTATACTTAGAAGCAGGTAAATATACCAATACGCAAAGAGATGAAGCTCTTTTGATTTTGGTTAAAAGCGGTTTGATTGACCAAAATGTGGGATTGGAAATATTTGATAAAAACGATTTTACCTCAACGAGAGAAGATAAAAGAATAAAACTGGCAAGAGCAGTAAACGGAGAACTTTCAAGATTAATAAGGAAGTTACCGAATATCGATAACGCAACCGTATTAGTATCAATACCCGATAATTCAATGTTTAAAGCCGATAAAAAACCTGTAAGCGCTACTGTTATGCTTACCGTTGCAAGCGGAGTTAAGCTTGACAGTTCAATTATCAAATCCATAAAAAGCCTTTTAATAGGAAGCGTAGTGGATCTTACAGCAGAAAATATATCCATTACGGATTCAAACGGTAATGTATATAACAGTATGGTAAAATCCATTGATGATCAGATATCAAAATTGCAGGAAAACGATACTCTTATGCAGAATAAAATAGCTGCACAATTGGATATGCTTGTAGGACACGGGAATTATGTTGTAACGGTCAGTACCTCTTTAAATCAGGTTCCGAAAGAAATCAACAGTATCGAATATAATCCCGAAGAAAAGACCTCACTGACGGAACAAACATTTAATGAAGGTTTAGGCGCAAACTCCGAAGATACAAATAAAGGTTCTGATGCAGTAAGCGTATATCTTCCAAACGGACTCAAAAATTCTTCGTCAACCTCATCTCAAAACAATAATTATTCAAGAGATGCAAAAGAAGTAACCTACGGCGTAAGCAAAAAACATACAAGCGAATTATATAAAACGGGAATAATAGAAAAAATATCCGTAGCAGTAACGTTAAATTCCGATGCCATGCCCGCAAATATGACGTTGGATGAGTTAAAAGTTCTGATAGCAAGAGCAGCATCACCGAAGGTATCGGCAGATGATGTATCGATTGCATTTGCGGAAGCCATAGATCCGTATTTAGCAGCAGATAAAAACGTAAAGCTACCGGTAGTTGAAGCATCCGGGAATCCTTGGTGGCTGGCAGTTGTATTACTCATTATCGGTTTAGTTGTAGGCTTTATTTTTGTACATAAGAAGCTAAAGCTGACATCAGCGGAGCAGGAAGAAGAATTAAAGCGATTGAAAGAGAAAACAAGCGAGCAGGAGAAGCAGATAATGGATGTTAATCTAAAGGCAGCGGAACTGATAGAGAAGCAATCAATATTAACGAAAGAGCTTATAGAGCAGCAAAAGCAGTTACAAATAGAAAAGAAACCCGACAACAGCATATCGTTACGGGAGGTAATAGAAGAAGTATCAACGGACATAGAAAATGCGAATAACGAAGAAACATTAAAAGAATTAAAAAGTTGGATTGAAAAATCATAACGGGAGAACAATATGCCTATAGAAGGTTTTAATTATAAGGCACACGCATCAGATATAGTAGGGCAGGTAAAGAACTTATTGGAACAGCCTAATTCGGCAGTTCCAAATACCGTGACAAAAGAAGATAAGCAATTTATAATAGGCATTATACAAAACTTCTGCGTAATGTGCGGAGAAGCTTTATTTAATGACCCTAATCTTAAATTTTCGGCGGTTGAAGCCGCTAATATTGTCCAAATAGTAGCGGAATGGACTTTTCATAAGTCCATAGATATGATTACATCAAAAATTCCCGTTCCAAACAGAGCGCCTATTTTGCAGGTTATAGCATTAAACGTATTTAATATAGCAAAACTTGCAAGTATAAAGAAATTACCACAGGATAAACTAATTACACTTGTTGAAGAGAAAGTAAAACAAGTATTCGAAGAAGAAATTCAGAAGCTTGCAAAAAAGGGGACTATTAATCCGGAGCAGGCAAATGCGGCATTAAAAGCTTCAAATTTAGAAAATTTTGTTGAGAATGTAGAAGAAAACAGACTTGATAATGCACAAAAAGAAGCAAACAATAATGAAGAGAATTCATCCAATGCGAAGAAGGTATTGAAATATACCGCATTGGCAGTTATACTAAAGAACTTACCCATCGAGAAAGCGAATGAAATACTTTCGGCCTTAGACAAAACAACAGCCGGACATGTTATAAATTATATGAAAATGTCTAATTTGGAAGACAAAATAGATCATAATCTTCTGATAAAATCGTTGGAAGAAATAAAAAGATTCATTCCTATACCAGAATCAGCAAATACACAAAGAATATTAACAAAATATCATAAATTGGTAAAGACGGTAAAGCCGTCGATATTAAGCGATATTGCAATGAAAGAGAGGGAGTCCGTTAAAGATTTCATATTGGATACAACGTTTCCGGCATTGGAAGTCTTTTCTCCTTTGGTAATAAAGTCTTTGATAAATATAATAGAAGAAAAAATAAATGATAATTAAGAAAAAGTACACAACGGTAAGAACTACCGAAGAACAGCAGAATAACGAGAAAGCAATTCTATCGGGGAATAAATCGCCGCAAGTCGTCAATGACCAAAAAGAAAATCAAACGGCTGCTAAAGAAGAACAGGAAGTAAAAGAAAAAAAAGAAGAACAGGAAGCTAAAAAAGAAAAGAACAATAATAAAGCGGAAGCGATAAAACCTGCAGAGAAACAAGAAATAAAGAAAAAAACATTTGATGATTTGAATTTGACAATTGATGATATTCACTTTGAACAAAGAGAAGAACGAAGAGAAGGTTCCAGAAGAAGAGGTTACAGACGTTCTCAGGACAGGAATATTATTTCGAGGGCTCAAAAAGAAGCCGAGCTCATTAAAGAAAATGCGAAAAAAGAAGGTTATGAAGCAGGTGTTGAAGCACTTAACGAAGATATTAAAGAATTAAGAGGGAATTTTGCCGATTTTTTCGGATATAAAGATAAAGTTTTTGATAAAGTTTCGGAATGCATAACGGATATAGCAGTTGAAATCGCATCAAAAATAATTAATAAACATATTGAAGCTGATAGAGAATATTTAATTCCAATGATAAAAGGCGTATTAGAAGAAATAAATAAAACGGAAAATAAAATTATATTAAAAGTATTACCGAAAGATGTTGAAATCGTAAAAGATAAAATATCGGAAATATTTTCGGAAAATCATACGGAAGCAGCAATATCCGTAGTAGCTGATAAAGAAATAAAAGACGGAGGAGTAATAGTTGAAACGTCAAACGGAATAGTGGATGCTTCTGTTACAACCCAGTTGGCGATAATGGAAAAAGCATTAAAGAAACAGGAAGAAAGTTAGGATAAATGGCACAACCACAAGGCGCAAAACCATCAATGTTAAGTGAAATTATGCTTGCAATATTTGTAATATTGCTGATTATCCTGTTAATTATCGAGCTGCCTCCCGTTGTTGTTAACTTTGCGATAAGCTTCAATATCACACTCGGTATAATGCTGTTAATGATTTCATTATATATACAAAAGCCTGTAGAACTTTCTTCATTCCCTTCAATAATACTTATAGGAACTATGTTCAGATTGGTATTATCAATTGCATCGACAAGGCTGATTTTGGCGAAAGGTGAAGCAGGCGAAGTAATTGATGCTTTCGGGAACTTTGTAACCGGCGGAAATCTGGTTGTAGGTTTTGTAATATTTATAATTATAACCATAGTTCAATTTATGGTAATAACAAAAGGTTCCGAGCGTATAGCAGAAGTAGCCGCAAGATTTGCATTAGATGCCATGCCTGCGAAGCAGATGGTTATAGACGGTGATTTTAATGCAGGTTTAATATCCCCGGAAGAAGCCATAAAGCGAAGAGAAGATTTACAGCGTGAATCTAACTTATACGGTTCAATGG
>CANQLK010000050.1 GCA_947624665.1 Candidatus Gastranaerophilales bacterium | reverse complement strand
CAATTGCTCATTGTTTACCCGACATTACCGCTTTAAATATTGCTCTTATTGCGACTTCCGTTTTTCCGAACCCGACATCACCGCATATAAGTCTGTCCATAGGTTTTTCGGATTCCATATCCGCTTTTGTATCGTTTATAGCCTTCATCTGGTCGGGAGTTTCACTATATTCGAAGGCATCTTCCATTTCGTACTGCCATACGGTATCAGGCTCAAAAGCATACCCTTGTGATAATTTTCTTAACGCATAAAGGTTTATTAAATCTTTAGCTACATCTTCAACCGCTTTTTTTACTTTTGTTTTTGTTGAATTCCAGTCATTTCCGCCCATTTTTGACAATGGTGGAAGTATATTCCCCGAGCCTCTATACCTGCAGAGCATATTTATCTGTTCCGCAGGTATATGTAATTTATCTCCGCGAGCATATTCTAACGTCAAATAGTCTTTTTCTTCATTGTCTATTACTTGTTTCGAAAGACCTTTAAATATGCCTATGCCGTGTATCATGTGGACTATGTAGTCCCCTTCTTTGATGTCGTTCAGAGTCTCTATAAAATCAAGATTTTCTCTTCTGTAGCTGTATCTTATGCCTGTTATATCTTTTGAACGCTTATTGTACAGCTCTTTATCGGTTATGATTATTATTTTGCAATCCTCGGTTATACTCCCCGCTAAAACTATATTATCCGTTATATATACGGAATTTTTATCTTCAAAATTGTATGAGTATGGAATATCATATTCTTTTAATATTTCTTCCGTCCTGTTTTTGTAATCGCTTGCAATTATTATTTTGTACTGCTCTTTAAGTTTATTTTTTATAAATTTTGCACTTTCATCAAGTCCTGATGCAAAATAAGGTATCAATTGCGAGTTTAATTCTATATTGTATAAAGCTTCTTCGCTTAAAAAGTTATCTAAATATATCTTTTGATATGTACTTATGCTGTTTAGAAAATCTTTTAACGAGATTTTAAAAGGAATTTCCTCCGTGCCATTTTTCAACGGTATTGATATATTGTTTTTTATATTCTCACCATATTGTTTTATCAAATTTTGTTCTGTATTTTCGTATTTTGATTTAAATTGAGTGTAATCATCAAAAATAAAAAGAAAATCATTTGAAAATAATTCGCCTATCGTTTTAAGTTCATTGTTAAATATGGTTTCAAAGTATTCTATCCCTTCAAAATAATTCTGATTCTTAATATTTTCCAATAGTTCAAGGTCTGTATCGTAATCTTTTCTGACAATTTTTTGAAAATCTTTATAAGAATTTTCATTAAGAATAAATTTATAAATGGGTTGAATGGTTACAAATTCTGATTTTGAGATACTTTTTTGTGTTGAAGCATTATAAATTCTGATATCCGTAACGGTATCTCCCCATAGTTCAAGTCTGAAAGGGTTGTCGTTCAACGGGAAAATGTCAATAATATCTCCTCTTACGCTAAATTCGCCTATATCTGCCGCAAGAGTTTTTCTTTTATATCCCAGCCTTATTAAATCAGCAGTCAATTCTTGAATATTAATATCAGAATTTTTATTGATTTTTATATTATTTTTAATGAAAAAATTATTGTCCGGAAATCTTTCAAACAATGCTTTTTGAGGCAGAATTATAATATCATTTTCACTTGATAATATCTTAATCTGCTTTGCATATTTATAAAGATTTTTTGAATTCGTATCAAATATTGAACCGTCTTGATAAGGAAAAATAACTGAATTTATATTAAAAAGTTTATTTAAATCGTTTTGAAATTTAAGCGCTATTTGTTCGGTTTCAACAATAAAAACAATCTTTTTATTATTTTTTAAAAACAATTGCGCAAGAATTAAAAGTTTTGAGCTGTTGGTAATTCCGCTGATACTAAAAGAATTCCCTTTGTTAATAAGAGCGGTTATTTTTTCCGAATATTGTGCTTTTAAATTTTTTATAAAATTCTGCATTCTATAATTGTAAATCCATAATTATAAATTATCAATTATATGTATGATGTTCAAATGTTAATCATAGTGATTTAATACATGTATTGATATTTTAAATTGGGGAAGTGGAATGAAAAGAAAGATATTATTTTTAGCATTAATAATAACAATAACAACGGGAGCGGCAATAGCTGACGGAATGGTTTTTGACCCTACGGATTATGAATTTTCAAGTTCAACTCCGACAAAAGAAGTTACAAAACCTGATTTAGGCTCTAATGCAAAAATTGAATCAAATATTAAAGAAGCATCTTCATATTCTCAAAACAGTGTTTCAGGTCAATCCGCAAACTTTAATAACGCTCTTTTTGAACTTGACAGCGCTCAAGTTAATATAAGAAATGAGCTGTTAGATTATCAAGCAAAATATCAAGAAGTTGATACTCAATATAAACTGATAAAAGAACAACGAAGAGTGCTTGGTGAGCAGGTTAAATCAGTTGAAAAGCGTATTAAAGATATTGAAAAATCTAAAAATCAAATAAGAAAAACCATGATATAACTTTTTTAGCTCTTGTATTTCAAGAGCTTTTTTATTTAAAAAAATTGCTTTTTATTCGAAAAGAAAAACAAAAATATTTCTGATTATTCGTATCTTAAAGCTTCGATTGGATTTAACAAAGAAGCCTTATAAGCGGGATAATATCCGAATGCCACACCTACAAACCCTGAAAATCCCAAAGATAACAATATTGAAAACAGAGATATAGATACGCTCATACCTTCAGAAAAGAATTCCACAGATTTTGCACCTATAATTCCAGTAACAACACCGACTAAACCACCAATTATGGAAAGTAAAAACGATTCAATAAGGAATTGCCATCTGATATCTGATGCCCTTGCCCCGATTGCCATTCTGATACCTATTTCCTTCGTTCGTTCCGTAACCGAAACCAGCATAATATTCATAATTCCTATTCCGCCTACCAATAGTGAAACCGAAGCAATAGAGGCAAGTAAAACAGCAAAAGTTTGAACGGTTGATTTCATTTTTTCCTGAAATTCGGCGGAATTTCTGATTTCAAAATCTTTCGTTTGATTTTTTCCTATATTATGTCTTTCCGTAAGCAGTTCTTCAATACCATTTTCAACCTCGTTTAAAGTATCAGCATCAACCCCTTTTACAACAATCATTTGAACCGTACCGGGGAAAGAAACGCCGAATAATTTTTTTTGAGCGGTTGTTATAGGAACGAAAATTAAATTATCCTGATCCAAAGGTCCCATAGAACCTTTTGTTTTTAGTGTTCCAAGCACCTTAACAGGAACATTACCGACTCTTATAACTTTATTAATTGGAGATACATCGCCAAAAAGCTCGGTTGCAACGGTTGAACCTATTACCGCAACTTTTGCGCCGTTTTTAATATCATCAAATGTAAAACATCTGCCCGATTCTATTTCATAGCTTTTTATTCTTAAATAATGCGGAGTAGTACCATAAACCGGCGCCTGCCAGTTTTGATTTCCGTACATCAACTGCTTGCTTTCATTTGAAACAGGTGCAACACAGTCAACATTCGGAATATTTTCTTGAATTGCTATAGAATCTTTAAGGGTTAATGAAGGTTTTGAACCAATCCCCATACTTACACCGCCTGTTTTAGCCGAAGCCGAACGGATTGTTAGCATGTTAGACCCCATGGATTCCATATTCGCCTGAACCTTTTTACTTGCGCCCGTACCTATTGCGAGCATTATTATTACGGCACTTACACCTATAATTATACCAAGACTTGTTAAGGCAGAACGCAATTTGTTCACCTTTAATGAATTTACAGCCATTCTTAATGTTGATTTAAAATCTATCATATTATGTCTGCCTTGTCCTTGTTTTTTGCCATTCGTCTTTTGGCTGATCCGAAACAATTTTACCGTCTTTAAACCGCACTACACGTTTGCAATATTCCGCTATATCAGGTTCATGCGTAACAAGTACAATAGTTTTACCTGTTTTATTATTTAAATTAACAAAAAATTCCATTACCTCAATACTTGTTCTGGTATCAAGATTTCCCGTAGGTTCGTCGGCTAAAATCAAAGGAGCATCATTAACTATTGCACGTGCAATAGCAACTCTCTGCTGTTGTCCCCCTGACATTTGATTGGGCATATGGTCTTCTCGTTTTTCCAAACCCACTATTTTTAATGCTTCTCTGGCTCTTATGTGTCTTTCCTCCTCGGGAATGCCTTTATATATCATCGGAAGCTCTACATTGTCCAATGCCGATGTCCTTGATATCAAATTAAATCCTTGAAAAACAAAGCCTATCTTTAGATTTCTTATATCTGAAAGTTCATCGGATGAAAGCGATAAAACGTCAACTCCGTCCAAGTAATAACTGCCCGAATTGGGTTTATCTAAAGTTCCAAGCATATTCATAAAAGTGGACTTCCCTGACCCCGAAGTCCCCATTATGGCGACAAATTCACCTTCTTCTACACTTAGCGAAACATCATCCAATGCATTAAAGCTTTCTTCGCCTGTTTGATACGTTTTTACGGCATGTTTTACTTCAATTAAACTCATATTACCTACAATCTCGGGGGCATTCCGTTTCTGCCTTTTGAAGAAGATTTTTTATTATTCTGCATTGTTCCCGTGTATACCAAATCTCCTTCTTTTACTTCATCCGTTATAATTTGAGTATACATATCATCACTTAATCCTGTTTTAATGTTTATTCTTTGAGGTTTACCGCTTCTTTGAACCCAAATACCTTTTTGCTCATACTTTTGAGTATTATCCTTCAATGTAAATTTCAATGCCATATTAGGAACAGTAAGAACGTCTTCTTCTCTGTCTGTAATTATTGAAACATTTGCAGTCATTCCGGGCATTAATTTTCCGTCATCGTTTTCAACTGAAATAATAACGGTATAAGTAACGACGTTAGATTCTGTTGTAGGAGAAAGTCTTACTTGCGAAACAGTACCTTTAAATACACTGTCGGGATATCCGTCAAGAGTATATTCCACCTGCTGACCTTCCTTAACTTTACCTATATCAGCTTCAGAAACACTGGTTTCAATACGCATATTTGTTAAATCTTCCGCTACGGTAAACAAAGTAGGGGTCTGAAAGCTTGCAGCTACGGTCTGCCCTACTTCTACTTCTTTGGAAATAACAATCCCGTCAACGGGAGAAATTATTTTTGTATATCTCATATTAGCGGAAGCTGTATCGTAATTAGCTTGAGCCTGCATAATAGAAGCCTGCGCCGCTTGAACATTCGCCAAATCCGAGCGGTAAGCTGATTCTGCCGAGTCCAAATCATTTTTTGATACAAGATTTCTCGCATATAAGTTTTTGTATCTTTTATATGTTTTTGTATCATAATCCAAAACAGCTCTATTTTTGGCAAGCGAAGCCTTTGCATTATTTATATTTGCCAAAGATTGCTGAAGCTGTGCTTCAAATAATGAAGTATCTATTTGAGCCAAAAGTTGTCCTTTTTTAACTTCGGAATTATAATCCACATATATTTCATTAATCATGCCCGACACCTGAGAGCCGATATCAACTGTGTTAACAGGTTCTATGGTTCCTGTTGCTTCAACTATTTGAGTAATTGTACGTTTTTTAATCGGTTCGGTCGTATAGCGAACTTTGCCGCCTTTGTTATGAAAAATAAAAGGCAGAGCAATAAGAATTATTATTATAATTGGAATGATTATTTTCTTCATTATTTTTCTCCCATCGCAGTTTGAAGGTCGGTAAGAGCGACATTATATCTGTAAATTGTTTGTACGTAATCTCTTTGAGCGTTATTATAATTTTCTTTAGCATCCTGAAGCTCAATGAAATTGCCGAGTCCGACTTCATATCTGGCATCAGCCAGTTCATAGTTTTCAAGTGTCTGCTTAACTCTTGTCTGCATTAAAGGTATATTTTTTTCAAGCTGAATCATATTTATATAAGCATTTTGCACTTGGAAATATATATTTTGTTTAACCAAATCAACATTTTTCTTTGCAATCTCAAGCTGAGCTTTGCTTTCTTTAATTCTCAATCTTGTATCCATAATATTTAAATTACTTGTTGTTAAATATGCTCCCATGGTTATACCGTTTGTGGAATAATAAGAATTATTATTCCAGTTATAACCGACTGAGCCTGTTAAATCGGGCAAATAAGATTTTTTTGTATAGCTTAAAGCTTCCTTAACTGCATCTTGAGTAGCCTGCATGGAAAGTAAATCGGGTCTGTTTTTATAGGCTTTTTCAATGGACTCTTTCATAGTAAACGGATAAGGTTTGAATTTATAATTCTCAAGAATTTCATTTTTTTCAACCTGTGTGGTAAGAACGGCATTCGTAGGCTCTATTGTTCCATCCTCATTTGCTTTGACGTTTGCAATATTTAAAAGATTAACTTCGGCATAATTATTTTTAAAATTAAAAGTTTCGGTATTTTCAATATTATAATCAGGAGATTCAATAACATACATGGCGCTGTTTAATTGTAAAATAGCAGTCTGATAAAGGTTTTCCGCATCAACCAGTCCGATTTTTGCATCACTTAAATATACTTCCTGATTGACTAAATCAATCTTTGATACAAGTCCTTCCTCAAAGAAAGCTTTAGTTCTGTCATATTGTCTTTCATTAACAAGAACGTTGGCTTTTTGAATATCAACATTTGCCTTCGCTGCTAATACGGCATAATAAGCGGACTTTACATTATTGGACGTGTTTAATATTGCATTTTCTAAGTCATATTCTGCTGCAATCTTATAAAACTTCTGCATTTTAACCTGTGAAAAAACCTTGCCGAAACTGTATATCAATTGGTTTAAAGCTACTCTTGCCGAGGTAGAATTACTGTGAGAAGCTCGGTATTTATTTTCACTGCTTGCAAAATCATATCCCGCACTTGCACCGATACTCGGAAAATAACTTGCCTTACTCTCTCCTACTCTTGCCTCGTTTATTTCTATATATTGCTTGTAAATATCAATCTCGGGACTGTTTTTTATCGCCAATTCTATGCAATCATCTAAAGTTAAGGTTGCACCCTGCGTTATTTCATCTATTGCTTCAGCCCTTACGGCACATAAAACTGCTGCCGAAATTATTATATATATTAATTTTTTCATATATATTCCGAATTTTTTTACATAATATTATTATACATGCATTAAAACGAAATAAAAATATTTAAGTTCATAAACTTTTATTTATTTTTATTTATTATGGTGACCATGTGTCCTTGAGGCGTATATACTGTATCTATAGGGTCTGAATTATACATTGTACGCATTATAATACCTTTTTTTGACAAATCAACAACTTTAGCACTGCTTTTATCATATCCGCTCCCGATTACATATACAGGAGTTGCACTATATATCGTTTTTAACAGCTTCTTTATATCTCGGGAAGTTTCTTCACTGTATAAATCCTCTGCCGTTTTTTCTCCGTCCAGACAAAATCTGTCTATCAGCCTTAATCTGGCATGTAATGAAATATTCGGCGGCGTTTTACCCTCTCTGAAATTAAACCATTCATCTGAATTTACAAATTTTATAAAATCTTCGGGAAGTGCCTGTGCTAAAGTCATTTTATAATATAAATCACTGTCTTCCGGATTTACTCCCAATTCTTTCGGAGTTAAACCGAATTTATCGGCTATATTATTATAAAAGCAACTAGGTTCTTTTGTTTTTAACTGCGTAGCCATTTCTTCCGCTATATCATAACTTGTTATATCATGTTTTTTCGGTTTGAATGATGATGACAGTTTGGAAATAAAAAGCTCGTTCTCTTTTGCACCGGTTAATTTGTTTAATATCAATACAATATCTTTTATGTCATCATATATTGACAGATTTAATATGTTGGAATTGTCCACCTTAAAAGGAAGTCCGAGATTTTTTATTTCTTTGCTAATCATTTCAATTCTATTCAAATATCTAGCAAAAGTTATATCGGGTTTTTGACCGTTTAAATGAGTTATTATATTATCACAACTGTCTTTTCCGCTTTTATATTTATTTAAAAAGGATTTGAATGCAAAATATGACGGGACTTTTCTTTGTGCAAAAATTTTCAGCATTTCTTTTTGCCTGCTTTCATTCGGATATTTTTTGAAAAAATCATCCATTGAATTTTGTGATTTGGATATAAAATCTGAATTTGTAAAATATCTTAAAGCTTCTTTATCATCTTTAACCAAAGAAAACATTTTTTTGCATTTTTCTATACGTTTATTATCTTCTTTGGATAATTCAAATTTTATATTGTTCTTTAGTACAAATTCCGTAAACTTTGCACGGTTGTCAAAATATTGCGAAAGTTCATGAGTTCTATCCATTTTTAATTTATAATCAGTAGAATCTGATATGTTTAAATTTACTATATCAGCAAGTATATATTTCACATCATCAGGATTTTCCAGAAAAATTTCTTTATATTCGGAATATATGGAATACGGGCTTTGTCCTAAAAAATATTCAGTATCGTCGTTAATTATAAACTGTTCTATAGCATTTTTTACGCTGTAAAAATTTTCTTTGTTTTTTTCTATTATTTCGCAAGGAAGAATCTTATTTGCTTTTGCTTCTTTCATTACATCCTTTGACTCACAATAGGACATAAATTCCACCAGTTGATTTAATTCCTCCGCCGATAATTTTTTCTTATTTTCACCGTATACCTTGTTATATATACTCAAAACTGAATCGGTATGAGCTATATCAAATTTATCAATAAAATCCGAAACGGATTTTATTAACGTAGGGTCTACACAAGAATATAAATCCGCATACTTAATATAATGTTCTTCGGCTTTTTCCCTGCTTATGCCCTTTATTTCCGCAATTTCTCCCGAAATATTATCCTTATTCTCAATTGCAGAAGCAACTTCGTACCCCTCTATTTTGTTTTTAGCCGAAAGTTGTTTAAACATATCAAATGTAATATTGTTTTCATTTAAAAATGTGAAAAAATTTATTTTTTCTTCGGGATTATTTTTATCATCATACGGAAAAGGCAAAATTTTATATTCGTACTTCTTTAATAAAGTACATTTTATTAAACTGTCCGCTATATCAGATAACGGCTCAAGACTTTTTTCGTTGTTTTCTTCGTATAAATAATCTATTATGTCATTGAAATTTTTATAAAAGTTTTCTGCCGATATCTTTTTTGACTCACACTGTTTATCTAATGCGGAATTTATTAAGTCTATCTTTTTTGGATATGTTTCCCGTAAATAATCTATTGTATCAAGAATATCTTCTAAATCTTCAAAATTATTAAAATATTCAGCAATATAAGAAAATCTTTCGGGCAAATCATTTTCATTATTTACTCCGACGGATTTTAAAAATTCCGTTACCGAAGTCGGCTCGAATTCTTTTTCTTGTACTTTGCTTAGAATATATAATCCGAATAATAAGTTTGGAAAATTTGTCAAATCTTCTTTATTGTTTAACTTTGAATATATATCAAGTAATTTTACTTCATGAGTATAAAATGCCTCCTGAACATTCGGATTATTATATATTTTCAAAAAATAATTCAACAAAGTGGTGCTTCCTATTCCGCTTTGTTCAAGACGTTGATTTATAAAATCAATACCCGGAAGAATTGAAGTATCTATATTTTCAAACCTTAAATTATATTCTCTGATTGGTAATTTTGTTTCCCAAAAGTTTTTTCTGAATTTTTTTGAACTTTGTGCGGATAAATACGCAGCTAAAGAAGCATCTTCCAATCTTAATCCGAATGACTTATTCCTGCCCGTGAATGATATATCTTTACTTTTTTCGAACACATCCTTCTTTATCGGTTCCGGCTTTTGTTTCGAACCCAATTGCATTCTTCCGCAAAATATGGGATTTATATAATTTATTCCGTTTAAATTCATATTTACATTCCGTTTATACAAAACGGAAATACGCTCAAAATATTATTTTGCTTACATTTCAATATATGTTAATATTTTTTTACAATTTGTTTTGCTTGATTCCAGAGGATATCCCACTCTTTTAAAGTTAAATCGGATAACGGTTTCACTGCAGATGCTTCCATTGCTCTAAATCGGGACATAAATTTCTTATTAGACTTTAACAGTGCTTGCTCCGCATCTATTTTATGCCATCTTGCCAAATTTACCAGTGCAAATAAAATATCACCGAATTCTTCTTCCCTTTCTTCAGCTGTTTTTGCTTCATTAAACTCTTTAATCTCCGATTGTATGCACTTTTGAAGCGATTCTTCGTCACTCCATTCAAACCCCGCTTTTACTGCTTTTTTACTTATTTTTTGTGCGCTCATTAGTGCGGATTGCGATTTTGAAATACCGTCCATTAATGATAATCGGTGTGGCTTTTCCTCTTTTTTCAACTTCTCCCAATTCTCCAATATTTCTTCTGTTGAATTAACTTTTACTTCGCCAAAAACATGCGGATGTCTGTGAATTAATTTATCCGATAAGGTTTTAGCAACATCTTCTATATCAAATGCATTCTCTTCTTTAGCTATTTGAGCATGAAGAACCACCTGCAAAAGAACATCGCCCAATTCTTCCTGAAGATGCTTCATATCGTTGTCATTTATCGCATCAACGGCTTCATAGGCTTCTTCAAGCATATTTCTCTTTAGGCTGGCATGAGTTTGTTCTCTGTCCCATTTACATCCGTTTTCACTTCTTAAAACAGCAATTATTTCTATTAATTTTTCCAGATTGGGATAACTCATACTACCTTACCATTTGGTCTACCGTCATAATCAAAATACCCTGTCCGCCGAGTTTTTTTAATCTGTCTATACTGTCAAATACCTTATCGGCATCTACTACTACGTGCATAACCACGTTATTATCATCACCCGCCAGTGTCATTATTGTAGGAGAAGACAACCCCGGTAGAAAACTTCTTATCTCATCCAATGATTTTTTCGGTACATGTGCCATTAAATATTTCTTTTCTCTTGCGTCAATTACCGATTGTAATG
>CANQLK010000049.1 GCA_947624665.1 Candidatus Gastranaerophilales bacterium | reverse complement strand
GTCAGCAGGGTGCAAGGCTTACCACGTGGGAGCTTACTCAAGACGGTATTCCCACAACTTTAATCACAGACGGCATGTGTTCTTATTTTATGTCTAAAGGCATGATTGATATGGTTGTTGTAGGTGCCGACAGAATTGCAGCTAACGGTGATACCGCCAATAAAATCGGTACTTATACCGTTGCTATTTCAGCAAAATATCATAATATACCGTTTTATATCGCAGCACCTTTATCCACGATTGATATTTCAATTAAATCAGGCAAAGATATTCCGATTGAAGAAAGAAATCATGAAGAAGTAACACATATAAACGGTGATTGGATTTGCGCTAAAGACGTAAATATAATAAACCCCGGATTTGACGTTACCCCAAACGAGCTTATTACGGGAATTATAACCGAAAAAGGCATATTAAAACCCGACTTTACTTCTTCTATTAAAAATGCTTTTTCCGTTATTTAGATTAGCCTTCCATTAATTGAAAAAATTAAAAAAAAATGATAGAATACATTTATTAAAAAAAGGAGACATTTATGAAAAATACAGCTAAAATTTTATCGGTCGCATTATTTGCATTTGTTATAGGACTTGCAACATCTAACTTTGCAGTATCTGATGTACCGTCAAATTACAAAGTAGCAGTTGTTGACGTACAAAAAGTTGTAGCTTCTTCATCTCAAGTTAAAGCATTAAAAGATGAACAGGCTAAAAAAGGTCAGGAATTAGCTAAATTTATTGAAACAGCAAAAGCTGCTTTAGCTAAAGAAAAAGATGCAACTAAGAAAAAAGCGCTTGAAGCTAAATATGATAAAGAATTTAAAGCTAAAAGAGAAGCCATCGCAAAAGACTATGAAACAAGATTAATGGCTATCGATAAAAATATTTCTTCCATTATAGATACAAACGCTAAACAAAACGGCTTCAATCTTGTACTTGCCAAAGGTGTTGTTTTATCCGGCGGTATTGATATAACAAATGAAGTAGCTAAACAAATCAAATAATATTCTTTTTTAAATTCTTATAAAATAAGCTGTATATGAACTACAGCTTATTTTTTTAAACATTTGTTAATAAAATATATGAAGAACAATAATATATTTTATTGTCTAAATAAAATACATTTGTTAAAATATCTTTATGACAATTCAGGAGGAAATAATATGAAAAAGATGAAACGATTATTAAGCGTATTATTAATAATGATATGTGTAAATTTAACGGCAAATGCAGCAACAATAGGCTATGCTGACTTTCAAAAGGTATTAAGTGAATATTCTTTTGCCCGTAACGCATATAAAGATATTGATAATAAATACACGGAGCTACAGGAATACGCAATTTCAAAAGACAAACAATACAAAACAATAGAATCACCCATTCAGAAAAAGACTTTTGAAGACCAAACACAAAAAGAATTTCAAGCTAAAGAAGAAAGAATTTATAATTTAAGAAACCAAAAAGAAAAAGTCATAAGAGATAACGTAATGGCAGCATGTAAGGCAGTAGCCGCAGCAAAGAAATTAGATGCAGTTGTTGATGGCGGAGTTATATATGCAGGCGGCGTTGATGTTACTAATGATATTATTCAATATTTAAATTCTCAACCGCAAAAATAACAATTTTTATTCAACTCAAAAGAAGCCTAAACATAGCATGTAAGGGCTTCTTTTGAATTTTTACCGATTTATGACAGGAGTTTACATGAAAATTACGGATATTATTGAAAAAAAGAAAAAAGGTTTAAGCCTGAACGAAGAAGAAATAAAGTTCTTTATAAACGGAGTAATGAACGGCTCAATAGAGGACTATCAAACAAGTGCATTACTAATGGCAATTTATTTTAAAGGAATGGACACGGATGAGACAACTCTTTTGACAAAATATATGGTAGAATCAGGCGAGACTTTGGATTTAAAAGACATATCCGATAATATTATAGACAAGCACTCGACAGGAGGAGTCGGAGATAAAATAACTTTAATATTCTTACCTTTAATAGCTTCAGCAGGTCTATACAGTGCCAAATTATCGGGCAGAGGACTGGGTCATACAGGCGGAACTATTGATAAACTTGAATCCATTCCGAATTTCAGAACTAATCTTTCAATTAAAGAATTTAAAGAGAAAGTAAAAGAGCATAAAACGGCAATAGCAGCACAAACATTATCTCTTGCCCCTGCTGACGGTAAGTTGTATGCTCTAAGAGATGTTACTTCTACCGTTGATATTATTCCATTAATAGCATCTTCCGTTGTTTCAAAAAAATTAGCTTCTGGTGCTAATCATATTATATTAGACGTCAAATACGGCTCGGGAGCTTTTATTAAGACTACGGAAGAAGCCGAAAAGCTTTCCAATATTATGGTTGAAGTAGGAAAACGTCTTAACGGAAATATTTGTGCCGTTATCAGTTCTATGAATCAACCTTTAGGAAGAGCTATTGGTAATTCCGTTGAAATACAGGAGGTTATTGAATTCCTTAAGGGCAATATGGAAGATGATTTAAGAGAAATTACTTATACACTTTGCTTTAAGGCTTTAGAAAAAGCAGGGAAATATACACTTAAAGAAGAAGCATATAAATATTTGGATGAACTTATATATAGCGGAAAAGCTCTTGATAAATTCAAAGAAATCATTATATCTCAAGGTGGAAATGCCGATATTATTCAAGATTATTCAAAACTTCCGCACTCAAAAATTAAATATGAAGTAAAATCAACAAAAAAAGGATATGTTAACAATACAGATGCACTAAAAATAGCAAAGGCATGCAAAAACTTAGGTGCAGGCAGAGAGAAAAAATCCGATTTAATTGATTACAGCGCAGGAATTTATCTTTCAAAGAAGTTCACGGAAGCGGTAAATGAAGGTGATACCATTGCAATCATTTATACAAACAAACAAGAAAGCATATCAGAATCTGAAAAACTGATTTTATCCGCCTTTGAAATCTGCGAAAATAAACCCGAACCCGTTAATCTTATTTACAAAATTATTGATTAACATTTAATTCGGTGTCGCAACATTACGCTTGCTAAATTTTTACTCTCACCTTCGGCTTTTCGTAAAAATTTACTCGGACTAATAAAAAGAAAAAAGCTATGATTTAATCATAGCTGTAGATTAGGGATATGTGTATCATCGTTTTTTCCAAGGAATATAGGTTTATAATAACAGTACACTTAAGTTTTTAAATCATACATAATTATGAATAAATTTGAACCGGTTTCGATTTTTTCGTATAAAAGAAGTATATACGAATTTAAAATTTCAAAACAATTTGAATATTTTTTTGTTAAAGTATTATTATAAAAAAAACTTCATAAAATCGGAGGCAAAATGCAGGAAACAACTAATACAAAAGAAGTAACTTCATCAATAGACACAATAAGACAGGGAAGAATACAAAAAGCCGAAGAATTAAGAGAAAAAGGAATAAATCCATATCCTTATAAATTTAATAAAACGGCAAGTGCTAAAGAACTTCAGGAAAAATACAAAGATTTGGCAAACGGCGAAGAAACAACGGATACTTACAGTGTAGCAGGTCGTGTTATGGCTGTCAGAAACTCGGGCATGTTCATTGACCTGATGGATGATACGGGAAAAATTCAGATTTTTTCGCATAAACAAAACATAAATGAGGACAAATTAAAACTCATAAAGCTTATTGATATAGGTGATATAGTAGGTTTTACGGGAGATATAAGAAGAACTCCGAGAGGGGAATTAAGTATCAAAGCCGTAGATTTTGAAATACTTACAAAATCATTGAAGCCATTACCCGAAAAGTTCCACGGACTGACGGATGTTGAAACAAGGTATCGTCAAAGATATGTTGACATGATAATGAACCCGGAAGTAAAAGAAACATTCAGAAAAAGAGGGTTAATCATACAAAAAATAAGAGAATTCTTAACCTCACAAGGATTTTTAGAGGTTGAAACTCCGATGCTTCATTCACAGGCAGGTGGAGCAAATGCAAGACCGTTTGAAACGCATCATAATGCCTTAGATATACCGATGTATATGAGGATAGCTCCCGAGCTTCATTTAAAAAGGCTTATGGTTGGCGGCTTATCAGAAAAAATATTTGAAATCAACCGCTGTTTCAGAAATGAAGGCATTGACTCATTGCACAATCCCGAATTTACAACAATCGAACTTTATCAAGCATACGTAGACTACAATGATATGATGACATTAACAGAAAATATGGTAGCCTTTGTAGCAAAAGAAGTTCTTGGAACAACAAAAATAAAATACGGCGAAAATGAAATCGATTTAACTCCGCCGTGGGACAGAAAAACGATGATTGGTTCAATAAAAGAAGCTACAGGCATTGATTTTGGCGAATTTACTACGGCAGAGCAAGCCAAAGAAGCGGCAGATAAGCTCGGCATTGAACTTGAAGATAATATGAATTGGGGAAAAATAGTGGAAGCTGTTTTTGAAGATAAAGTAGAGCCGTATATAATACAGCCTGTACATATAACGGATTACCCGAGAGAAATTTCTCCGTTAGCAAAAGTACACAGACACAATCCGAGATTAACAGAGCGTTTTGAATCAAAAGTAAACGGTTGGGAGCTTGCAAACGCATTTTCGGAATTAACCGACCCTCTTGACCAGCGTGAAAGATTTGAAGCTCAAGCACTGGCAAAAGCACAAGGCGATGAAGAAGCTTGCGATATTGATGAAGATTTTATTAACGCCTTAGAATACGGAATGCCACCAACAGGCGGTATGGGCATGGGCATTGACAGGCTTGTAATGCTACTCACCAATTCTTCCACAATCCGTGATGTAATTGCATTCCCGACAATGAAAAATAAATAAAAAAAGTCAGAATTTAATACTGTATTGAAAATTAGCTATTGACATATTATAGAAAACAGCTATAATTAAAGCGTGGTAGTTAAGAAAAGGGGTTTACACCATGAATAAAGAAGAATTAGTTCAAGAAATTTCAAAGAAAGCAAAAGTTACTCAAAAAGATGCTGCTGAAGTTTTAAATGCTCTCATGGCTACAATTGAAAAAACAGTTGCTAAAGGTAAGAAAGTTACTTTAGTTGGTTTTGGTACTTTTGAAGCAAGAAAAAGAGCTGCAAGAACAGGACGCAATCCTCAAACAGGTGCTAAAATTAAAATCGCAGCTAAAACTGCTCCCGTATTTACAGCAGGTAAAAAGTTCAAAGATATCGTTGACGGTAAAGTTGCCGCTAAAAAATAGATTTCTTTGTTTAAGTTATGTAAAGAGACAGATTAGTTATCTAATCTGTCTTTTTTTTTGTTGTTTAATAAAACTATGAATACACATACATTAGAAATTCTTGAGTTTAACAAAGTTTTAAATTATTTAAGCGAATTTGCATTAAGTGATTTAGGTAAAGCAAAGTGCCTTAACGCTAAGGTATATGAAGATGTCAGCACTATCAAATTTGAACTTTTATTAACTTCTCAAGCGAAATCCATTGTTAATAATTCTTTAAATGTTCCATTGGATAATATTTTTGATATAGAAAAAAGTTTAAATGATGCAAGAAAACAACTACGATTATCTGAGCAGGAAATTTATGATACGGCACGAACACTCAGAACCTCAAGACTTATGAAAAATTTTCTTGATGATTTATCCAAAGATTTTTTTGAGTTATCCGAATTAAAAAACGGATTATATAACAATAAAGAGCTTGAAGATAGGATATTCGATACATTTACTTCTGCATTAACCGTAAAAGAGAGCGCTTCCAAAGAATTAAAAAGTCTTTATCAAGCTTTTAGAGATACAAATGCGAATATAAAGACTTGTATTTCTTCATTATTACAGAATTCCGATTTTACCTCCAATCTGCAAGATAGTGTTTACACTCAACGAGATGGCAGAACCGTATTTCAAGTCAAAGCGGAATGTAAAAATAAAGTTTCAGGCATTGTTCATGACATATCACAGAGCAGCCAGACTTTTTTCATTGAGCCTGAAATTCTTGTCGGACTTCATAATAAATTAAGAGAAATCGAAATAAATATTAATATTGAAATTGAAAAGATTTTAAAAAAGCTGTCATCCGAAATAGGGCAAAACGCTGATTTAATACAGAAATCCAATGACCAATTGATAGAATTGGATTTTATCTTTGCAAAGGCGAAATATTCCATGTCTTATGACGGAACAGCAGCAAAAATTTCCGATAAAAAAGTCATTAATTTAAAATTCATGAAAAATCCGATTTTAATTAAATCCAAGAAAGAAATTGTTGAAAATGATTTTTATATTGATGAAGAAAAAAACTGCATGATAATAACAGGTTCAAATACGGGCGGAAAGACTGTTGTATTAAAGACGGCAGGATTATGCACCATAATGACGAAGGCAGGATTGCACATTCCCTGTTATGAAGCGGAAATATATCCGTTTAAGAAAATCTTTGCGGACATAGGGGATGAACAGAGCATTGTTCAAAACCTTTCCACGTTTTCTTCACACATGACAAATATAGTCAATATTGTAAATAAAGCAGATAAAGAAACATTAATTTTACTTGATGAAATAGCATCAGGTACTGACCCGAAGGAAGGTGCTTCAATAGCCCAATCTATTCTCGAGTATCTGCAAAAAGCAGGTTCTTTTATAATAGCTACAACACATTACGGGGAATTAAAGTCGCTTGCATATATGACTAACGGTTTTATTAATGCTTCGGTTGAGTTTAACATTAATACATTAAAGCCTACTTACAAGCTTTTAATAGGTATCCCCGGAGCCAGTAATGCAATTTCCATCTGCAAAAATCTGGGACTAAACAATCAAATTATTGATAATGCCCGTGATACATATTTTAATCAAAAGGATAATACCGCTAAAATCCTTGAAGAACTTCAAAAAACTCAACAGGATTTATCCGATTCAAAGAAAATTATCGAAGAAAAAAAAGAAAACATCCAAAGGCTTGAGCAAAGCCTAAATGACAAGCTTAACGAAATAAAAAAAGAGAAAAAGAAAAATATAAATCTATACAAGAAAAAATATGAAACGTCCATAGAAGAAGCAAGAGATGAAATAAAAGATATCTTAAAGCAAATGCGGGAGGAAAAATCCGAAAAAATAGCAAGAAGAAGCTTTAACAGGCTTGCAGGAATAGAAACCGCCATGAGAAAAGGGTTTAATAAAGACGAAAATGAAATTGCCGAAAAATATACTCCCATTGATTGGAACAATATAAAAATCGGCGATAAGGTCATGATTATAGACTTAAATCAGGAGGTAACCATTCTTGAACTCCCGGATAAAAATAAAAACGTTCAAATACAAATAGGATTGATGAAAACAAAAATTAAATCCGATAAACTTGCCGTTTTAAATAAATCCCTGATAAAGCGTGAACAAAAAGCAAAAGGAACTTATAAACAAAATTTTGCCATTGAAAAGCGTTCTTTATCACAAACTTTGGATTTAAGAGGTTACAGGTGCGAAGAAGCTCTTGATGAAATTGAAGCTTATTTGGATAAAGCAAGTTTATATAATTTAACCCCTGTTTACATAATACACGGGCATGGAACGGGAGCATTAAAGCAGGTTATAAGAGATTATCTTGCAAGTTCACCTTATGTAGCGAAATACAGAGCGGGTGAAAATGCCGAAGGCGGCGACGGAGTGAGTGTTGTTGATTTAAACTGATTTCTTATTTAATCCGGTGTAGCAACAATACGCTTGCTCGTTTTGTAACCTTTTCAATAAACCACTCGCAAATTTTTACTCGGATATTATTTTTTAGAAACACATTTTATTATTGCATCCGTTAATCTTGGAACTTGAATAATCTCAATATCAAATTTATCATTTTGTTTTTTATTGAACTTAGGAACAATAGCCTTTTTAAAGCCTAATTTTTGAGCTTCATAAATACGTTTTTCAAGATTGTTAACATTTCTTATTTCACCAGACAAGCTGACTTCACCGATAATAACACAATCACCGTCAACAACAACATCTCTGTAACAAGTAGCAATAGCAAGAGCTATACCCAAATCAGCAGCAGGTTCATCAATTTCAATACCGCCGATAACATTTACATAAACATCATGTTTAGATAAATTTATGCCTATACGTTTTTCAAGAACGGCAATAATCTGCAAGAGTCTGTTAAATTCAATACCCGTAGCAACACGTCTTGGAGAAGGATATGAAGTAGCGCCGACAAGTGCCTGGACTTCGACTAATAATGCTCTTGTACCCTCATTTGTTGCGATAATAACACTCCCCGGAGTTGCATTTTCAGTTCGTTCTTTCATAAAAAGTTCACTCGGGTTAGTAACTTCGACCAATCCCGATTCTTCCATATTAAACACACCTATTTCATTTGTGGAACCGAACCTGTTTTTTATGGAACGTAGTAATCTTTGGGATTTATACCTGTCGCCTTCAAAATAAATAACGGTATCTACCATGTGTTCAAGCACTTTAGGGCCTGCAATATTACCGTCTTTTGTAACATGCCCGATAATAATAACCGTAATATTTTTATTTTTAGCTATACTCATAAGCATATTAGTACATTCACGAATTTGAGAAACGCTGCCCGAGGAGCTTGTGATATTAGAGGTATACATGGATTGAACCGAGTCAATAACAAGGATATCGGGTTTTAAAGTTTCAGTTTGATTAATAACGGCTTCAAGGTTAGTTTGGGAATAGACATAAAGATTATCCGAATTAACATTAAGCCTTTTAGCACGGAGTTTAACCTGCGAGCCCGATTCTTCGGCACAAACATATAAAAGCTTTTTGTTGTTAGAACAAATATTTCCTGCGGTTTGCAGAATTAAAGTGGATTTACCAATCCCGGGGTCACCGGCTAAGAGAATTAAAGAACCTTGAACCAAGCCTCCGCCCAAAACTCTGTCAAATTCTTCAAACCCGGAAGGAATTCTGATACTTTCGGTTATTTCAATTTCGTTAATAAGGCAAACACCACTTTCATCAATGACAACCGATTGCGGAAGTGATGGTTTTATATCGGTTTCTTCGATTAAGGTTCCCCAGCTTCCGCAATCGGGACATTTACCAATATATTTTGGCGTTTCGTATCCGCAATTTTGGCATACCCATTTTGTTTTAATTTTTGCCATCCGTTCTCTCTTTTCTTTGTATTTTTAAATTTTCTTTAGAGTCTGTTTCATGAATAATTCTGATAACATTATTTGATATTAATAACAGAAACGGATTAACCCCCGGGCTTGTGTTCATATATACCTGAGTTTCAGATTTTTGATTTTTTTCTTTATTAAATATTTCGTTAACGGAAAGTATATAATTAATATTGATACTATGTTTTTTGGCTTCTTCTTTCATCAAATCAACAAAAAGTTTTTGAGGAAAAGTTTTAGAGGAAGCAAGTTCAATATTAATAGAGTCATCACCCGTTTTATAAATAAAAGCTTTAAGATTGCCGAAATTTTCGGTAGATATAAGGACGGTAACGCTGTCCTCAAGTGTAATGTTTTCATCAGAGCCTTTAGAAGAGATTTCCAATTTAAAAGCATTAGGGTCGGTTAAAGGAAGCCATGGCAGATACATTAACATTGTTGAACGCAGACTTTGAACATCGGAAGAAGATGAAGCCGATACAAATGATATTAGTTTGGAAATTTGGCTTAATTGTTCATCTTTAATACTCATGCCCATTTGATTAAATTGTGCAAGCATACGATATAAATTAGTCATAGCTTCCTTTGAACTTCCTTTTAGCAAATCGGCAAGCTGAGAAAGGTTAATACGTGAAGCCAATAATAACAGAGCCGTCTTTGTAATTTGCTGTTCGCCGTTCACTTGCATTGTTGTTAATTGTTCCAATAATTTATCAAAATTTTTAGGCATTTTTAAAAGTTCTTTAAGCATTTCAATTGTTTGCTGCCGATTTAATTCGGCAAGTTCATTTGAAGTATTTGCAAGCTGAGCTATATAATTCGGAAGTAATACTTCCAGCGGAGTTTTTTGCTGCTGAACAAGATTTGCACCATTTTGATTTAACGCTGCATTTCCCGCATTTTGAACGTTATTTGCATTTTGAAAATTATTATAATTATTGTTTAAAAATTGATTCCAATTAATATTTGACATAACTATAAATTATCACATTTTTTTGAATACAACAAATAAATGATTTAAAATTCTACAAAAGTAGTATATAATTATAATAAGGGTTACTTATATCAGGAAGAAGGTAAGAATGTCTTTCGGAATAAATGGGCCTGATAACATTCCTGCTATACAAAAAGCACAAAATATGATGAATAACGGCGGAGGTGGCAACCTCGGCTATTTTCAGCAGGAAAAAAAAGATAAAAAAGAAAAAAAAGACGAACAAGATATTTTAGAACTTTCTACCAATAAAAAAGAAGAAAATTTTGATGATGTAGATTTTGAATTAAATTTAGATGCCATCGGCACTAAAATTAAGAACTTTTGGAACAAGCTCAATTTTGAAAAAAAGGAAGAACCATCGGAAACAGAAACTCAAGAAAATTTATAAAGAAAATGAATAAAAAAAGTCCGAAGATATAAAATCTTCGGATTTTTAGTAATGTGTGTAATTTAATTAAACAGAAGCCGATTCGAAAGACAGTTCATCGTTCTTAACAATAATATTAACAACGGAATGAGGTTTAATATCTCTTGTCAGGATTTTTTTAGACAGAGGATTTTCAATTAACTGTCTTATGGTTCTTTTAAGCGGTCTTGCGCCATACAATGGATTGTAACCTTTGCATGCCAGAAATTCTTTGGCTTCATCGGTTATTTGAAGAGTAATATCTTGTTCAGCGAGAAGTTTATGCAGATGGCTTACTTGAATATCAACAATTTTAGCAAGCTGAGGCATGGTTAATGCTTTAAAGAATACTATTTCATCAATTCTGTTAAGGAATTCAGGTTTAAAGTTTTCTCTCATCAGGTTCATAACTTCTTCTTTTGTTTGCTCCTGCTGTTTTTCGGACAGCATGGACTCTAAAGTATTTTTAAGAATAATATCACTGCCTATATTACTTGTTAATATAATTAAAGTATTTTTAAAGTCAACGGTTCTGCCTTTAGAGTCGGTCAATCTGCCGTCATCAAAGATTTGAAGCATAATGTTGAACACATCGGGGTGTGCTTTTTCAATTTCATCAAAAAGTACAACAGAGTATGGTTTTCTTCTGACATGTTCGGTTAATTGACCGCCTTCATCATATCCGACATACCCCGGAGGTGCG